>NZ_BOLT01000010.1:0-67209 GCF_016861805.1 Lacticaseibacillus sp. 53-4 | reverse complement strand
TTGCACTAACAAGAATAGGTCTTCATGGCCTTTTTGGTCTAGTCGCTAAGGTGTTGCACTTGAATTGTAAACTGGGGATCAATTTTAAGTTAGCGTCATCATTGACAGCCTGAACCAGCTCCTTCACCCGGCCCAATGAATACAGCGGATTACTGATGCCAGGTTCCAGGGCAAGAAAAGTACCTGACGCGTGTGCGACTTTCAGTAGGCGCCGGACCTGCCGCACCAAAGTCTCAAAAACTTTGTCCTCATAATTAGCTGGCGTCACTGCATAAGTAGGGCTCACACTACCTGTTTCAGTTGCCACGATTCTGGTTCCAAATGCAGGTGCAATTTGCAGATATCTGGCCAATCGTCCGTTTGTCTTATCCTGTTCAGTCAAGTCTTGGGCCACCATATTGACGTAGCAACTCAGTGTCGCAATCTCAACTTCAGAATCTGCCAGTGCGCGACGAACAAACGCCCCCAGACCGAAGCTGACCAGATCCCCTTCATGCGTTGTTTGGGGCAACGACTTGGCCGGTGAAAAAGCCAGAGAGTGCAACCCGCGTTGCCGCATTGCGCTACTGAGCGCCGTGATGTCATCATAATAGGCAAGATCATGTCCCCGAACCGCAATATCCGTTCGCATACTACCTGATTCCTCCTCACTTAATCACCCCCAAACATGACTCTCCGTCGTGTAACAAGGGCTGAAACGATGCTGGCCGGGTGAGTCTTTAATCTTAATCACGGCGCATCGGTTTCTTTTTTTACTGACTGGCCAAACAAAGTGGGGACTATCCAGTAGTCCCCACTCCATTAACCGATTTTGATCGTGGCGTTGAGATGATCACCACTGCAAAGAAGCCACGAAAGCCGCGGTTGCTCAACTGGATTGCCCACCGAGACCAAGAGATACAACTTAGCTTCATTTTCCCAGCTCAATGTGAACTGAAACTCAGGGAACTGGAACAGAGCCTGGTGATTAGTAGTTGCAACTTGGTACGCCTTTTTGACGAAACTACGATCAAGCGCAAACTCAGCAACCCCAGAAAGAGGAATTGCAGACAGCTTCGCCTGAGTCGCCATTTTGTCCATTCCGATTTCAAGATGTTGAACCAGCGCCGTCTGACCGTTTGCTGGTGCGACTGCCTTGTTGCGAATCACTAAGCCATGCACTGTCAGCGTGAATTGCCGTTCGATCACGCTGTCTGGGAAAGCATCAGCGCTAACCGCCTTGTAGCCATTTAAGATCTGAGTAACTTCAGCATGATAAGACCGATTGTTGTTAAGCGCCCCATTGATTATGAGTGAATTGTGACCAAGCGTGGTGTTGTACCAACGTTCATTCAGGCCGCTGCCATAGCCTGCATTCGATAGGTCCTTGACCAAATGATGATTACCGAAAGCAAGCTCAAAGTTAAGTGGGTCATAGTGTGCGTGAGAAAGCGTCAAGCACCCATACTTGATGAAGGCTTGCCAGTCGCCTGCGGCCAACACTGCAAGCTTAGACCCATCTAACAGTTGATTTTGATGACGTGGTTCATACGACACATGCGATGGGAACAAATTATAGGCCTGTCCAATAATACTGTGCTTGCCAAAGTAACGATCCTGCTCCAAAGGCACTGGGACCCTGCTCTTGCTACTGTTCAAAACCATCGCATACAAGGCTTGGATCTGCTCGTCTTTCGGATAGGCCAAAGCTGCCATCTCGTACTGCTGGACATAAGTCAACAGGTTAATGTTCGGCCAACCATCGTTAGGGTTTGGCAAATCGCCATTTGCAAACGCCAACTGGCAAGGCACACTCAACATCTGCTCGATTCCGTCGCGCAACTTCGGTGCCTCAATCTCACCCTGAGTGCAGAAGTACGCAAGATCCGTCAATGCCTCCAGCACGTAGAAGTGATAGTGCATTGAACCCTCATACCATAGTCCTGCATTGGTGACACCCTTAGTTAAATGGTCATAAATCCCAAGCCGCCGCTCAAAGTCCACTGGCTGCCCGCAGACAATATTGAGCACCTGGATCGCAGCCTCTCGCCACAACGTAATGTTGTGAATGGCGAACTGCTGCTGGTCCAGAAAATCCCTTGCCGGCAGGAAAAGCTGATCAACTATGAGTTGGGCCTCGCTTTGATCAAAGTGGTCACGGAGATTCTGGAAAACGAAAGCCAATTTGATCAGTGCAATGGCCTCTGAGAGCCCTTGACCCATAATTTTGCCAGGGCCGACAACCTCAACCTTGCCATCATCCAGTGCCCAATTATCAAACATCACGACAGGATCATCCGGCTTAGCTTCAGCACGCAAAGATTCATACGGCTGATAATCCACCACGACATCTTTGACATGGATTGGAAACTGACTGTAATGCGACGCGTAGAAGTTCAACACCCGCTTGCAAAAATCCAAATACTTGGGTGTTGCAGTGGCTTGATATAGAAACATCGCCTGCCGCAGGTGGTCCAAGGTAAGATTCCGAAAGATGGTTACCCACGCATTATCGGTCGCGACTGATTCATAAACTCTTCCACACTCTGGGCATACATGGCGATGCGGGCTGGCCGGATCAAACGTCAGCAGCGCCCCATCATCTTGACAGAAATAGTTATGCCGCCAACCGGCAAGATGACTGACATCATCGTGCCAGCTGGCAATAAACGGATCAACGTCACGGCTCAACGTTTTAACTTGATTGGATGTTAACAATAGCGTCCCTCTCATTCGTATCTAGTTGATAACACTTTACTTTGCTTCATCGGATGCCGCAGTGTCGACAGGCTCTGGGGAAAGCTCTGCTTGTTTCTTCAAAGTCCGCGCCGCAAGTTTCAGGAAAGGATAATACAGGAACGTCCCAACAATGAAGATAATCACCTGAACGACAACGACTTTCCAATCACCACCACTGGATAGGAAGCCACTGACAAACGGGGGTGTAAACCAAGGCGTCATAATCGCAAGTGGCTCAACAAAGTGAATAATCGTGGCAAAGTAGCCGATCAGTCCCCCGACAAGTGGAACCAGGATGAATGGGAAGAGCATTGGAATGTTGAACACAATCGGCAAGCCAAAGATAATTGGCTCATTGATCATGAACAATCCAGGGCCAAGGGAGAGCTTTGCAACTGTGTCGAACGGTTTGTAATCAATTTGCTTTTTAAAAAGGAACAGTGCCATAAGCAGGCAAAGCGTCATGCCAGTGCCGCCCATCTGCATGTATGCCATCCGAAACTCACCAGAAATAATATTAGGAATTGGCTGATGGGCCGCAAACGCTTTCATATTTTCGGTAATGTTCATCGTCTCAAGTGGCCCCAAGAGTGTCCCATTTAAGACCGACTGATGAATACCGAAAAAGAACAAGAGATCACCACAACTGTAGATAAACATATAACCAAAGAGATTGGACCCGATGCGCTTGAAGGGCTGCTGAATCAAAGTCGCAATCAAACTAATGAAATCGGTGTGAAGCAGTCCAACCGTCAGGGCAGCCAAAATCCCGAAAATCGTTGTGACCAAGATGGACGGAATCATCATCTTAAACCCATTCATCACGGCTGGCGGAACGCTGGCAGGCATCTTGATTTGGAAATTTTTGACCTTGGAGAACCGTATCAGTAATTCAGTCGATACCAAACCCACGAAGATGGCTGCAAACATGCTGTTCGCGCCAAGTACAGTGTATGGCAGCACTCCGGTCACACTAACTGGTTTAGTCGCATTGTCTGGGGTTACCGAATACTTCAATGCCATGATCACAAACAGGTTACTTAAAGACATAATGGCACAGAAAATGGCATTATCGAATTTCTTGTTCTTAGCGAGAAAATAGCCAACAGTTGGCGCCAACAGCACAGTGATCACATTCAGTGACCCGTTGATGACCGCAGACCCAAAGTTTTGAAAATAAGTCAAAATTTTAGGGTCTTTGATGATAAACGGAAATACAACAGAATTAAGCAAGGTCGCGATCCCTGTAGTAATGAAAATTGGCATTTCAGTCCCGAAGGCATCGCGTAAGGACATCAAATGGACTTCTTGTCCAAGCTTGACTGAGAACTTGACGAAGCTGTCGGCAAATCTACGCCACCAAGATTCTTTTGCTTGTTCCATAGTTACATCTCTCTTTCCTTCCGACTAACTCGTTTAAAGTATTGCTTCGGCGTCATCGCCTTAAGTGAACTAAAGGTGCGAATAAAGCTCGATTCATTTTTATAACCGACGCGATTAGCCACCATTTTGATTGGCTCTCCTGCCTCAATATATGGTAATGACGCGTTGATTCTGACATACGTCAGGTATTGTTTCGGGGTCATGTCGATTTCGCGTTTGAACGTCCGGTTGATTGTCGCTCCACTCGTGTAAAAATGATCGCTTATGCGGTCAAGCGTCAGCGATTCGGCAGCGTGATCGCGTAAATAACCAGTCATGGCTTTAAAATTCTCGCTGTATTGTTCTGTTAACCGATTACTGCTCTTCTGATGTGACACATAGTGGTCAGACATTAAAATGAGCAGTTCAACAAGCAGCATGCGCTCACGCATTCCCTGCCAGTTGACAGACGAGCGGTGCACTAGTGCATTCAAATCGCTCAGCAAATCGACAAACTTATCCATTTTGCGACCAGACAGTCGCACCGAAAACGGGCCGTTTTGCAACGTGCCCAGCAATGGGCCAAAAGCGTTTGGGGCCATCTCAATGAATCCCCGTAAAATGGGTAACCGAAAATAGACAAAGAATCGCTCATAGGTCGTTTCATCGTGCACCATGAGCTGGTGCACAAAGTTTGGCGGAATCAATGTGATCGTGCCATCGCCACCATGAATGACCTTAGAATCAAGTAAGTAGGTCACTTTGCCATGAATCACCGTGTGAAGCTCAAAGCCATCATGATAGTGAGGAACCGACATTCGAAGTGGATCACCATTACTATGGGTAATCGAGATATCAGCCTTTGGTAATTTTGCAAAATCTTCGATTGGTGACAGCCCCTCTCAAATTAATCACTAAATTGCTAAAGCCAAGATTGCCAAGGCCTGCCCGTACGGCATATCCGTGACTGGAATCTGTTTATAGAACGCGTTGTCTGGCCCGACTGGCGTTCCTGAGGAAACATTGGCCAAGTGACCTGAAGGTGAGACCTGATTTAACAAGGCTTGTTGTCCTCTCGTGATGGCTCGATCCACGGTGGCCCCCTGAATGAGACCCAACTGCTTTGCCCGCTTAAAGCCGTATGTAAAGCCTGCAGTAGCAGACGTTTCCTCATATGCGGTCGGATCATCCAGGACCGTGCGCCACATACCACTTTCAGCCTGTAAGGGCAGCAATGCATTGATCTGGCCTTTCAGCACGCTCACTGCGTAGTTTTTAATTGCATCCGGCATCTGCTGACCTAGAATCGCAATCAACTCCGGTATCGCTATTGTGATCCAAGCATTACCCCGACCCCAGTACACTTTTGCAGAATGCGGCGAACTGGAGAAGTTCCAGCTGTGATACCAGAGTCCTGTTTCACTGTCCATCAGAAACTTGCTGTGAACAAGGATTTGCTGCATTGCCTCTTGGACATAATCTGGACGATCAAGCACCACCCCAATTTTGGCCAATGGCAATACAGCCATCATCAATGTGTCATCCCAAAGCTGCTGGTCATTGAAGTTGCCGAACGTATCATGTTCAAATCCTCGATAGTCCGTACGATGCAGTGAGTGAATGGCCCATTCTGCCCATTGCGTCAGATAATCAGCGAGATTGCTGATTCGGGTATCAAAATGATCAAACAGTGTAGCCAATGTGAGCGTCGGAATCATGCCATTAACATTTAGATCGGATGCAGGAATTGGCTGTTTAAGATTAACGTCATACCACTGATCGATTGCGTCCAGTACTTTAGGTTTATGGCTCAATTCGTAATACCTGAACAAGCCGTAGAGAGCGACCCCCTGTGGCCAATTCCAGGAATTCCAGCTCTTGTCATCCACCTTTCGTGCATCTGTCTCAAAAGTGAATTGTCCAGAATCATCCTTCAAATTAATCAGGTGATTAAACAAAGCCGCAATAGCGTCCTCTTTGGTAGAAAAGTCTGATAAATCCTTTAATGTCAATATCTTAACCTCCCTTCAGCATAAAGTATAGCTAGAGATAATTGTCTTTATGAAACACAATATGTGCAGAAATCGTCATTCTTATTTTGAACATTTATGATATTCGACAACGTTTTCGCGCACCTCTTAGAGTCGGCTGGTCTGCTGATTGATAATAGAATGCAAGAATAGGTATGGTCAGTTTATTTAAATCCACCGGCCAATTCCTGTTGATGAATGTCACGGAATTTTTGGCAAGCAGCTTACCAGTGGCTTAATAGCGCATTATACTGATCACGGTTAAAACTCATAAAATGCGCTTAGATCTGCTGACAGAAAAGGAAAGAAGGAATAAAATGGCCAGCTATAATTTTCTCAAGCCTTACACATTCAAAAACGGGATCACGGTGAAAAACCGCGTGGTGATCCCGCCGATGACCGAGACCTCGGCATTCGAGGAAGGCTCTGTCACCACCGATGAGCTGCGGTATTTTAAACTGCACAGCGGCGGCGCTGGCATGTTCATCTCCCCTGTCGCAAATGTGGCCGAAAGCGGCAAGGGTTTTGAAGGCGAGCTCTCGGTCGCCGATGATCGCTACCTGCCCGGCCTGACCAAAATGGCCAGTGCGATGAAGCAAAACGGCACCAAAGCCATCTTGCAGATTTTTCACGCCGGCCGAATGACCAATTCAAAAATTCTGCGCGGCGAGCAGCCCGTGTCCGCCAGTGCCGTACCGTCATTGCGCCAAGGGGCTGAAACTCCTCGCGCCCTCACGGAAGATGAGATTACTGCTTTGATCGAGGACTTTGGCCAGGCCGCCCGGCGTGCGCTTGAGGCCGGGTTCGACGGCGTTGAACTGCACGGGGCAAACACCTATCTCATGCAACAGTTCTTCTCCCCGCACAGCAATCGGCGTACTGACCAGTGGGGCGGCAGCCTGGAAAACCGCGAGCGCTTCGCCTTGGCGATCATTAAGCGGGTCCACCAAGTCGCAGCGGAAGCCGACTGGCCATTTCTGGTCGGTTACCGCATCTCGCCAGAGGAAATTGAAACCCCGGGGATCCGGCTGCCAGACACGCTCAAGTTCATTGACACGCTAGCTGATCAACCCATCGACTACCTGCACATTTCTCAAGGGCACGCATTCCAGACCTCGCTGAATGACCACGCCGATACCGAGCCGGTCATCTTGAAAATCCAGCACCAGGTTGCGGGCCGCTTGCCACTGATCAGTGTCGGCAGCGTCGAAACGCCTGCAGATGCGGAAAAGGTCATGGCCGCGGGCATTGATTTTGTGGCGATTGGCCGTGAGATGCTGCGTGAGCCGCACTGGGTCCAAAAAGCCGCGTCAGGCGACGAAGCGGCAATTCGCTACACCGTTTCACTGGCGGATCTGGAAGAGCTTGGCATCACACCGGCGCTTTGGCACTTCTTAACGGTCAACATGCACGCGGACATGCACGTGACCGGAGCAAACTGAGCTTAGGCAAAAAACAGCGGCGCCACTCAGGCAACAAGTCTGAGTGGCGCCGCTGTTTTTCGTTCGCGTGACCGGCTAGCCTTTGTCCGCCTGCTTTGCTTTCAAAGCCAAATAATCGCGAATTGCATGCTGGTGGGTCCTGGGCACATTGTCGGGCAATAGCGAAAACGGCACCCAGCAGTACTGGAGCGACTCAGCATCGTTGACGCGCGGTGTACCGCAGATATGCTCGGCGTAATAAGCCGTGTTCACGATATCAAACTGATCGCCGTTGGCCGCCACACTCGTGCCCTCACCGGAGTAGACGTTGAGCAGGTGCAGCTGGTCCGGATCCAGCCGGAGGCCGCTTTCCTCTGCGACTTCACGCACCACCGTGGCTTTCGTCGACTCGCCCAGTTCCATCAGCCCACCAGGCAAGCCCCAGCGCCGCGCCGGCTCGTTGCGCTGCTGCATCAGCAGCGCCCCGTCGTCATTCACCAACACTGCACAGCAGCCGTTCAAGAGCACGCGGCGATGCCCGACCAGGCGCCGCAAATCTTCGACATAACCGATGATCAACACCCCCTTTTGCCTTCTATGATTAAAATACCATAGTACCGAAGCCGCCGAAAATTTTTGCGCCGCGGCCGGGATAAGTGATAATGTGAAAAGCAGAGATGAGAAAGCGCTATCTCCGATTCTGACAAAGGAGCAAGATTATGGAAAACTATCTCGCATCACCAACTCGCTACGATAATATGCAGTACCGCCGCGTCGGCAACAGCGGTCTGAAACTCTCCGCCCTGTCACTGGGCTTGTGGCACAACTTCGGCAGTGTTGACCCGCTGGAAAATCAGCGGCACCTGCTGCGCCACGCCTTTGACCTGGGCATCACCTGCTTTGACATTGCCAACAACTACGGCCCGGACGCCGGCAGCGCCGAAACCAATTTTGGCCGAATCTTCAAAGCGGACTTCCAGCCGTACCGTGACGAGCTGGTCATCACTTCCAAGGCCGGCTACTACATGTGGCCAGGCCCATACGGCGAGTGGGGCTCGCGTAAAAGCATTATTGCCAGCTGCGACCAAAGCTTGCGCCGCACCGGCCTCGACTATTTTGACATCTTCTACTCTCACCGCTTCGACCCGGATACCCCGCTGGAGGAAACCGCGCTGGCTCTCGACCAGCTGGTCAAAAGCGGCAAGGCGCTGTATGTCGGCATCTCAAACTACAACGCGGAAAACACCGAAAAGATTGCCGCCATCTTCAAAGAGCTCAAGACCCCGTACATCATTCATCAGGACCGCTACAATATGTTCGGCCGCGACCCTGAAAAAGAGCTGTTCCCGACCTTGGCCAAGGATCACACCGGTGCCGTCGTCTTCAGCCCGCTGGCGCAGGGCATGCTGACCGGGCGCTACCTGCACGGCATCCCCGAAGATTCTCGCGCCGCTCGCAAGGACAGCAAATTCCTGCACGTGGCTGACGTGGAAAGCAAGTTGGACAAGATCAAGGCGTTGAACGCCATCGCCGAAAAGCGCGGCCAGACCCTTGCCGAAATGGCGCTGGCCTGGGATCTGCGACAGCCGGCGGTGGCCAGTGTCATCATCGGCGCCAGCAAGGTCAGCCAGCTTGATGACAACGTCAAGGCGCTGAACAAGCTGACGTTCACCGCAGAAGAAGAACGCGCCATCGACCACGTTCTCGCCTAAAAAAGTTCGCGCCGTCTCGCCTGACCGCTTGGCCATCAACCCACGACAATAACCACACAAAAAAACTCTGATTCAGCCGGCAGCAATGTGACTGCCGGCTGAAATCAGAGTTTTTGCTGTCTAAGCATTCACGACTGTAAAGCGCTGCCGCAAGTGGGTCTTGGCCTCAAGCTCCGCGATGGCTGCGGTCGCCAGGTTACCTACCGAGACTTCTGACTTGCCTGAAGGCGCGGTCATCACGGCGTCGGTGCCCAGCCGGTAGTCACTCGGCGCTCCGTCAATCAAGTTGGCCTGCGGCGAGACCGCCGTCCACGCCACGTCCTGGATCCACTGCAGGTACTGGTACTCATGGAGCTGCTGCTGTGGGGTCTTGACCCAAGGCGCACCAGCAGCCGTTTTTTCGAGTTGTTTCACCAACCGTTCGCCCGATGGGAGCTGCAACGAGCCTGCCCCCAGCACGAACAGCAGATATGGCTTCTCTGTCTTTCGAAACATCGTGATCAGGCGCGTGGCCAGATCCAAGTGCTGGAAGGCCTGCGGCGAGGCAAACGCGTCAACGACCGCGTCCAACCCGTCAAAATCAACGCGGTCCAAGGTCAGTGCGTCTTTGACCACCAATGAAACTGTGCTGCCGAACAGCTTCTCGGCCTTGGCCTGATTGCGCACAAGTGCGGTGACTTCATGGCCCTTTGCCAGTGCCGCTGCCACCATCGCTTGGCCGACGCGGCCAGTAGCGCCGATAATGCCAATTTTCATGCTATCCCTCCTACTATGTCCGTGACCACGGCCAACGCTAATTGACCTCATTTGAATCAGTGGTCATCCTACTCATTTACCGACCAAGGCGCAACCACGGCTCGCACCTGAGGTCAGTGGTGCCGGCGAATCGGCGCAAACGTCAGCTCTGTCCAACCGACTTTAAAGCCCGCGCGAATGGCCACGTTCATTGACCGCATGTGCGAAAATTGCGTGCCGTAAACCACCAACATCTCGGGTTCGCGCCGTTGAATTTCTGCAGTCAGCAACTGAACCACCTTGACTGCCAGCCCCTGGCGCGCGAAGGCCGGATCCAGCACCTCAACGCCAATTTCCCAGGTGTAGCGCCCATTTTGGTTGGCGCCAGCCACCACCTTGAGCTGGCCATCGTCAAAATAGCCAACCCCCAGCATATCGGGATCAACATCATCGAAGGCAAAGGCCTCGTGGATCCGCTTGTCCTTTTTGAATAGCGGGATGTCGGCTTGCTCAATCAGCATCAGGTGCGCGTCGCTTGGCGGCTGGATTGTGCCAGTCGGCAGAAAAAACGGCGCGTGGTTGGTAATCTGCCAGCCGTAGCGGTGCAGCAGACGCTCCAGTTCGCGCAGGTGCGGCCACGCGAAAAACCACTCACCCGCCGTGGTGTTGAAATCCAGCGCGATGCCGTCAGTCACCAGCGGGTTGGTCGTGCGGACGTAAAGATGATCCTGATACACGACGAGGTCGCCAGCGTCGCGGGCCCAATACCGCGCCCCGCTGACTGGCGGCGCCGTGATGAACCGGTTGTACGGCCGCGCAAAATCCGCCGGCGCGAGGCCAAACTCCAAAGCCAGTTGATCCGTGATTTTCGTCATCGGCTGTCATCTCCTTGAGTGCTTCAGGTACTGCCGCAAACCAGACTCACCGGTGGCGCCAATCGTCCTTATCTTGACGCGGGGTCCGTTTACGCACCGAATCCGGCGGCAAAAATGGCCGATTGATATTTCCTGCCAGTAGCGTGAAAAAATTGGCGATTCCTTTGAACAGCGAGTGAAAGAATTGTCCCATTGCACCCTCCTTAACGCGTCTCGCAACCCGAGTCGCTTTACTAGTCATTATCCGCGCCACAGTCTACAATGCAAGCGTATCCAATTATTAGGAGGTAAGCATCATGACCAGTTATCCGCGTCGCAACCCAGAAGAAGATCCGCTGCTGACCCCAGAAAACTCCGTCCTGCTGGTAATTGATTACCAGCCCACGCAAGTCTCGTCGATTCAGTCGATTGGCCATCCGCAGCTCGTCAAAAATGTGTCGTTCACCATCAAACTAGCACAGGCCTATCACGTCCCCATTGTCCTCAGTACCGTGAACGTCGCGACCGGTCGCAACGCTGACACGCTAAAGGCGTTGCGCGACCTGATGCCGGATCAGCCTACGTTTGACCGCACCAACATCAACGCCTGGGAGGACCAGGACTTCAACGAAGCCGTGCACGCGACCGGCCGCAAGAATCTAATCATGTGCGCCCTGTGGACCGAGGCCTGCATGGCGTTTCCAACACTGGACGCGCTGCGCGAGGGCTACCACGTTTTCCCAGTGGTGGACGCGATTGGGGGCACGTCCACGTTAGCCCACGAAACCGCGCTGCGCCGAGTCGAACAGGCCGGTGCCGAACTCATCTCTAACGCCCAACTGGCCTGCGAGTGGCAGCGCGATTGGAACCGCACCGAGTACGCCCACGATTTTGTGAAGCTGATGTTTGAAAACGACGACTTCTTCCATGCTGAATAAGCGTCTGGCAACTCTGCCGCCCTGCAACTGCTGGGCGGCTTTTTCGCGTCGATAGTTTACCAAGTTTTACTTGACTGCTGGGAAATATGTCCTAAAGTAGGTGACAATGATTTTCTGAAAGGATTGATCCCATGCGTCCCATTATTGCCATGACCGGTGATGCCCTCGACACACCATCGGCTGAGCTCAACTTGAATCACGCAGACTTTGCCCCGCGTGACATTAAAACCGCCATCATTAAAGCCGGCGGGGCCCCCATCATTTTACCGTTTCCCGATGACGTGACCCTGGCGACTGAGCTGGCCGAGGCCGCCGTTGCGACGTTTGATGGGCTGCTGCTGCCAGGCGGGCCAGACGTTGACCCAACGCTTTACGGCGAAGAGCCGACCCGCTTTATTGGCAGTGTGACCTATCCAAAGGACCGCTTCGAGCAGGCCCTGATCAAGGCCACGATTGCCGCTGGCAAGCCAATTTTCGCAATCTGCCGCGGCTTACAGATCCTGAACGTCACGCTGGGTGGGACGTTGTACCAAGACCTGGCGAACCAGGACCCCGATGCCACCATTCGCCACGCGCAGGCGGCTCCAGGGCAGTACCCGACCCACCATGTCACGGTCAAAGCCGGCTCGCAGCTGGCCAAACTGGTGGGCGAACACGCTTACGTTAACTCGCGCCACCACGAGGCGATCAAACAGGTAGCGCCCGGCCTCCAGATTGTTGCGACCGCCCCGGACGGTGTGGTCGAGGCGGTCGCCGATACCCGTGACAGCCAGATCATGGCCGTGCAGTGGCACCCGGAGAACCTGTGGCAGCAGGACGCCGCCCAACTGCGGCCTTTCGTCTTACTGGTGCAACGCGCCGCGGCAGCGAAAAACGCGCAGAATCCGGCCGTTCAGGCTAAAGTCAGCTAATATTTTCACGGCCAGTCGCCAGAACGGCTGGCTTTTTAAGTTGGCGCAGTTCCTTTCTTTGGGCAGTAAGCGTACAATGCCCGTGAAAAGACAAAGGAGATGGCATTCATGCACGAAATTCCCGAAACAATGGCGCAAGTTGCCGCACTCGTAGCAAAAAGTCAGCAAAATGGTGAGCCGATGAACGAGGATCAGGTGGTACAAGGCGGACTGCAAAACTGGATTCAGGAGCTCCTGGATGAGGGCATTGAAGGCGGCTACCTCACCGCCCGGCTGCGCAATACGGACTTGATCGTTCTGGACATCACGGGTAAGCAACTGCTGCAAACTGACGCTCTGAACGCCGCCAAACTAGTCCCCGCCTTCAAGCGAGACCCGCACATGACCCTGATGGCCGTGCAAACTGCGATGCGAAAAATCATCGATAGCGGTCAGCTATGACTGCCGATGAGGTAAAGCGTCAGAGCAAGCCATTGGTATTGGCTAATGGAAAACCGTCTGAATAGACCTGAGATTGTGAAAATTGACTTTTCATCTTGAAAATTCTATCATTCGGGGCCCCATGATAGGCACCGGCTGCAAGCCTGTGAAGCGGAGGTGTCGACATGGTTAGCAAGATGTACAAAGCTCCAATAGTGATGATTGGCGGACCAGCAAATTGGTTATGAATAAATATTTTGGCCAATTCTGAATTTTTTAGTTATCAAATCTGATAAGATGTGATACTCTAAAGAGGTCCAAAGGCAGAACCAACATTAGCTGCCAGAGGAATGGCAACACTCCCAAAAAGTTCCCCCAAACTTTTCCACCAGCAATGGTGGTTTTTTTAATTCGCTCACCAAGAAGAGCCAAAGTCAGACAAAATTGCCTAGCCGCGAAACATAAAACAACGCCTTAGCACACAACTGCCCCTGCACCGCGATTTTAAAACCAAATCGTGGTGCAGGGGCAGTTGCATTTTGGACTAAAACCGCTTTATGTCTCAGCCTCGTTTGAATTCCTGGTCGCAGCCAGCTTGCTGTGTCAACTCGCTCACCCGCCGCGCAATGTCGTCTCTCACGGTGCGAAAAACCTGAAGCACTTCATCGTCGGTGCCCGTGGCCGCGGCCGGATCCGGCAGTGGCCAATGCAGCCGTCGAACCGTTGCTGGCACTGCTGGGCAGCGATCACGCGCATCCCCGCATAATGTGACCACCAAATCAGATGACCGCAGATACTGCGGGTCGATCAGCTTCGAGTACTGCTCGCTGATGTCCACGCCGCGCTCGGCCATCACTTTGACCGCCAGCGGATTCAGCCCGTCGATTTGTAGACCGGCGCTGGCCACTCGCCACTGTTTGCCCATAATCTGCTTGGCAAATCCTTCGGCCATTTGACTGCGGCACGAGTTGCCCGTACACAGAAAGTAAATTTGCGGCATTACCCCACCACCTTTCGCACTCACCTTATTTCTATTATACCCGGCCTGCGACTGACCAACCATCTCTGCCCTGAATCAACCTCCACCGCTTGCTTGCCGTCTAGGTGAGACTTCGCCCAAACGGTGCGGGTTGCTGCTGTCTACCGATATGCTTTTTGCCAGCTGTCGTCTTTGTAAAAGAGGTTGCAAGCGCGCCGCCATTGAAGCATAATGATGTCCCATTTGTTCGGTCAATTAAAGGGGGATTCTTAATGACCAAAAAGGTAACTTTTCTCGCCCTGCTTCCAGAGACTCACGATGTGCTTGCCAACGACGATAATCTGGACGATTTTGTCAACTCTGTCTGGGACCTGTTCGATACTTCGACTTTTGAATTGGATGGCGAGATTATCCCTTCGCTGCGCGGCTTTTATGACGACACGACCGGGGAGTTGAAGATTTGGCTCTCCGAACGTGGCACCCTCAGCAACCACACCCCGGACGTCAACGCCTTTCTCCTGGCCGACGACACCTCACATGGCGTTCATTTCAAGCCCATCGAGGAAATGCTGGGAATCGAATTTAAAGTGTTGCGCGACGACTCAGTCGCGTAACAACGGCCGTCAATTTACTGTGACCTTCTCGAGTGATCAGAGAAGGCTTTTTTGATGCCTAACGCCAGAAAATTGACCCATCCTCACGGCGCTTGGTGCTATGCTATTAGCAACTAGGTTGGCACTTTGGATGGGGGAAATCGGCATGGGGCAGACTTTGGGTGAACTATTTCGGGCGTTTCGCACGCAGCGGCACATCTCGATGAAGCAGGCCGCCAATGGGCTTAACACAGCAACCATTTCGCGCTTTGAACGCGGCCAGGGTGATATCAGTCTCAAAATTGCCGGCCAGCTGATGTTTAACATCGGGATGGGTGTAGACGACCTCGGCGAAATGCTAGGCGCTCAGACCCAAGGCTTCCCCAATGGCCTTCAGGAGATCATCAAGGGCCAGCGGACGGCCTTGGCTACAAAGGTGGACACTTTTCTTCAGCAGCAAACCTGCGCCGAACCATTAGCCGCGCTGATCCGCCAGATTCAGCCATTTTTGCGCCTGCCTGAGACTGAAGACCGACACCTGCCCCTGACGTTGGAACAGACCCTGGCGGATCGTCTCGCCTACCCGAGCAAGTGGAGCAATTTCGAACTTTATCTCATTTCGAGCGCAGTGCCCTTTGCCAGTCATGAACTGACGACGTTGTTATGGCAGCGGCTAACCGCCTTAACGGGCCAAACGCTAGGCTATCAGCGGCAGGCCCTGTGGCGCCTAGCCCTAGTGGCACTGCTGCACAACGACAAGCCATTGTACGCGCAGATTGCCGCCGACATGCAGCGCATCAGCCCAATCCCGGCACTGCAGATTCATTTCAATAGCGTGATGCCGCAGTTTTTGGCCATAAGCGCGATTGCCGAACACCGCGACCCCGCCCCGATTCTTGGCGCACTACGCCGAGTCGGCGCAACGCAGCTGGCAGCTTTTCTTGACCACTCAGTACAAACAGCTGGCGCTAAACATGCTTGGCACAACCAGGTAATCGAGGACCATTACGATTCCGCACTGGCCATTGACCCAGATGCGAAGTTAATGTTCGGCCCCACCCTGGCACGACTTCGCAAGCAGCGGGGGCTGACCGTCAAAGACGTGATTGGGGACTGGTCCGCAGCAGCGCAATCCCGGTTTGAAAATGGCAAGACGACGCTAGGCTTTCACAGCACGCTGACGTTGATGCAGCGACTTCTTGTGCCAACCAGCCAAATGCAAGCGGCAACCGACGCGACCAGCACCTTCCGCCGTTATCGCCTGAAGGCCTACACCATGGCCAGCAACTTCCAGCAAGCCCATTACACGCGAGATGACTTGGTCAACCTGCTTGAGGAGTTCCGCCGAACCACGCCCAACTTTCCCGAGGGCCTGCGTGTCATGTACCAAGCCGGGTTGACCACCGCGTTCCATTGGGCCGCACCAGGCGCGCTGCCTGACCACGATCCGCTGTACGCGGATGCGACGCCAAGCGAGCAGAAGGCGATAGTCGATTACTTCCGCTCCCTGACCACACTCAGTTCGCAGGACATGGAGCTGCTCAACTTGAACATCAACCGCATCGATCAAACCTACTACGACGAGCTGGTTACGGTGGTGTTAGCCCGCATTAAGCCGCAAAGTAACGTGGCGGCCCAGCTCTTCGATAACTGTGATAACTTCATATACGGCGCCGTGTACTTTCACGTCGACAGCGTGATCCCCAAGCTCACCGCTGCCTTTACGCATGAATCTTGGCTACTGTCCTGGTGGCCCATCTGCGAGGTCACCGAGCTGCAGACGCTCGCCCAAGTCTATCAGCACGACACCGAAGCCACCCGGCAGGCGGCGGCGCAACTGATCGCCGATACCCGCACCCTCTGTCCATTTGATAATACGGCGAATTATTCTGAGCACTGGCTGACGGCTTACCGCGGCCAGTGCCGTCAGCAGTAGCGAGTTAACAATCGGGTCAAAAATAGCGCGCCATCAAAACAGATGCGCGCTATTTTGCTCAGCTTGGATTGGCGTCAAGCAACAGCTTAAACACCGGAGCCAAACGGACCACCCGCTCCTGCAGGTCAGCCCACAGCTCATCGGGCTCCGCAAACAGCGGATCGGCCCGCAGATAGGTCTTCCCCACCAAAAATTCTCCGGCCTGCGTAGTCAGATACCGTTTGCTGACCCGGTCAAAATTCGACAGGGTCAACGGCAGCACGGCCTTTTTGGTGTGGTCGGCCCCAATTTCCATGTCGGTTGGCAGCAACACCATCTGCGGCCGCAGCGAGTCAAACGGCACGCGAACCGGCACCTTTTTGGCTTCCTGCAGCAAGGCCAGCCAGAGGAACAGACGGTCATCCCACAAGCCCAGCTCAAGGTGCGGCGTCATTTTGTAGCCGCGCTGGCTGGTTGAAAGCGCCAGCCAGGTGTCCGGCGGCGGATTCTTGTGGCGCCGCAAATGTTTGGCTACGTGCAGCGTCAGCTTCGGCAGCCCTGCCTCCTCGAGCAATTCGGCCAACTGATTGCCAGCAGTTTCGAACTTCGGATCGATCACGCGCCGAATTAAGTCCAACCGGCCTTCCAGTGTCGGCTCATCAAAAACAGTAAAATCCTGATCGGTGAACATGGCACGCCCCCTTCTGCTATACTGAATGTACATGCGCTGCAAGCGCCACCAAGGAGGAATTGACCATGGCTGACGATGATCTGCAACAACACCTTAATAGTAGCATTTATGGGCCGCCTCAGACTAACCCAGATGAGCGGCGCCACTATTTAGGGTCCCTGCGCGAGCGGGTCGCCATCCGGGTCTTCAACCAGGACGTCGAAGCGCCAACCGCGCTTTCGGCAGTGACTGCCGCCTTGGCCAAAACAGCCGGCGAGTCGGGATACAAACTGCTGATCAACGGCAAGCTCGATCCTGAAATGACGGCGCCTTACATGCAAGCAGCCAGTACCAAGAACGTCCAATTCACGCTGGTCAACGACGGCACAGCCACCCTCGCGCCTACGGGGGCTGGAATTTTGCTGGTGGCCCGCAGCGCCATCAACATTCAGGACATCGACCTGCCCAAAACAGAATCCAAGTCACAAGACACACCACAACCGAAACAGAAACCCGGCTTTTTCGGCCGGCTGTTCAAGTGACCTCAAAAGTACCGTCACGACCTCACCCTTGGCTGGATGAGGCCGTTTTTGGCTGCTTCAAGAAGTTGCACTGTGCTTCGATTAACTTTAAAATACGGTGAACAATTCGGGAGGTCGCTATGGAAAAATTAAAAAACCGACTTGATGCCTTTTCGGATGGCATCATGGCCGTCATTATTACCATCATGGTACTGGACATCTCCCCTATCTTGCACGATAGCTGGCCAAACTATCTCAGTATGGGTAAACACATCGGAATCTATCTGATCACCTTCGTGTTTGTCTTCAACATGTGGTATCAGCACAGCACCGCCTTCGCGGAAATCGACACCATGACCTACCGCATTCTGATTTGGGAAGTGGCGTTTCTGGCCGTGCTGTCCCTGATGCCCGTGTTCACCTCAATGATGGCGGAAAACACCACACGCATAACCGTCATCTTATACGGCATCATGCAGGCCATCATCAATCTGGTATTTCGAGAGTTGGCCAAATCGATTATTCACCTTCAGTACACGACCAAAGCCGACATGCAGCAGGTCTATCGAAAAATTTACGGCAACGCCAACCACTGGCTGGACGGCTTGTCGATCGTCGCGATTGTGACCGGGTACTTTTTCCCGCATGCCACTCTGGTCTTTTACCTGGCCTACCCGATCCTCAGCTTCTTGATCAACGCTGACGCACGGCAACAGATGTATGACGCAACCGCGCTGCCCGCTGACGAGCAAGAAGACTTAGCCAAGCTGCCTGCTTCTGACTATGTCGACTGGCGTAAAACTGCTCGCCGAATCTGGCACGAGCAGTCCACCTCAAACGAGTCAGCCGACCGCGGCCAAACCCCAACATCAGCGGCCCCTTCACCTGAAAGCAAAACACCGGACGCGACCTCACCACTGCCACCTTGGGCTGCTTGGCTTGATCAAATCCCGGAAGGCCAGCGTAAGCGCCGGCTTCACGACCGGCTTGACGACGCTTCGCCGGAGCAAAAAGCCCAGATGGCTGCCTGGTTTGACCAGCACCGCCAAGTCCTGCAACGGCGCAAGCAGCAAGGGCCAAACGAGCACCGTTAACGCGGTGCTTTTTTGCACACCCGGTTTGGCATCCCCACCCGAGCCTGCTAGACTAAAGCAATAGAAAGAAGGATGGATATGCAACAGCCACTCGCTTACCGCATGCGGCCGCGTAATTTGGATGAGGTCGTCGGCCAGCAGCACCTGGTGGGCGAAGGCCAGATCATCCGCCGCATGGTCGTGGCCAAACGCCTCAGCTCCATGATTTTGTATGGTCCGCCCGGCACGGGCAAGACCAGCATCGCCAGCGCGATTGCCGGCACTACCAAGTACGCCTTTCGCATGCTGAACGCAGCCACCGACACCAAAAAAGATCTCCAGATTGTCGCCGAAGAAGCGAAAATGAGCGGGACGGTCATCCTGCTGCTCGACGAGATTCACCGCCTCGACAAAACGAAGCAGGACTTTCTGCTCCCGCTCCTGGAGTCTGGGCGGATTGTGATGATTGGCGCCACCACCGAGAATCCCTACATGAGCATCCAGCCTGCCATCCGCAGCCGCACCCAGATTTTTCAGGTGCATCCGCTGACCCCGGAAGACATTGGCACCGCCGTCGACCGGGCGTTGGCAGACGACGAACGCGGCTTGGGCAAGTATCCGGTCGTACTTGATGACAAGGCCCGCGACTACTTGACCACGGCAACCAACGGCGACTTGCGCTCAGCCCTGAATGCACTGGAGCTGGCGACCCTGTCAACCCCCGAAAAGGCGGGCAAGATCCGCCTCACAACTGAGGTCATGCACCAGTCCCTGCAGCAGCGTGCCTTAGACGGCGACGCTGACGGCGACGCGCACTACGACCTGATCTCGGCTTTTCAAAAATCAATCCGCGGCTCGGACGTCGATGCCGCCCTGCACTACCTGGCCCGCCTCATCGTCATTGGTGATTTGCCCAGCATTTTAAGGCGGCTGCTGGTGATTGCCTACGAGGATATTGGGCTGGCCAATCCGCAGACGGTCAGTCGCACGCTGACGGCGATTCAGGCCGCCGAGCGCCTCGGACTGCCTGAAGGCCGCATCCCGCTGGCCAATGCGGTGATTGACCTGTGTTTGGCGCCCAAATCCAACTCGGCGATCAGCGCGATCGACGCGGCTATCGCAGACGTCAATGCGGGCAAGGCGGGGGCAATCCCCGACGATCTGCGCGATGCCCACTACAAAGGCGCCAAGGCGCTCGGCCACGGTGTCGGCTACAAGCTGCCCCACAACTACCCAGGCGGCTGGGTGAAACAGACCTACATGCCGGCTAACCTCAAAAACACCCATTACTACCAGCCGAAAACCACCGGCAAGTACGAGCAGGCCTTAAGTCAGCAACTCGCACGCCTGCAGGCACTGGCGCGTGGCAAGAAGGCGTGACCGCAAGCGCTCACAACCGTGCTGCAGCGCATTTTACAGCGCTTTCCTTAGGCTAGATTCTTGCAAGTTTTGGCTGTCAGTGATAGAGTAAAAGCATGGAAGTACCTAAGGTGTTCGCGGTCCCCATCTATTAGTTGACCGAACAGTCTCAATACCTTGGGACCAGAAGTGGCAGGTGCCGTGCTGTTCTCTCACTGAATGGCTAACGCACTTGTCGTCCGGGCCCACTTGCCTAATCGCGGGTTTCAACAATTCGGGTACTCGACGGCACCATTTAGCCTTTCACAAAAGTCTCCGGACTTTGGCCGACGCAAATGTCGGTCTTTTTTTTCGTACCAAGGGGCGATGAACTGGCGGTTTGAGCGGAATCAGTGGCCTTGCTTCGGCCATTGCCGGGACATCACTGGCGCGACTCTAAGCGTGGATCGGCTGGTTCAAGCATCGAAAGCGACAAGTTGGCACGCGTGCAGCTAGCCGCCCTGCAGTGCTCGCCTGGCGCCCTGTGAGGCCAGGCTGTGAAAAGTCAACGCGCGGCCCCCGGTCAGATATGCTAGGATAGTACCATCAACAAGCAGAGGAGTAACGTCATGTTCAGAATCATCTTCATCATCTTTGCCGTGATCTTATTCACCCTCGCCTATTACATCCGGACCCATCAGCGCCGAGGTTTTCTAGGCATCCCCAAGCTGGCTGAAGCCGCCCAGCGCGAACTGGGTCGATTTGCGGTGCTGTTTGTCATCGCCGGGGTGTTGGCCGTGGCGGCGGCAATTTTCCTCACCGGCTGGCTGGAAGCCCTGGCCCTGATCATCGGCGCGCTGGCGGCAGGAATTTTGGGCTTGCGCGTACCACATTATTTGGCCGACTAGCCCAGCGCTTTGCCGGCGTGTGAAATCGTTTCACTTTGCCCCAGCATTCGGCTACAATGAAGTTAGAGGTGATGGGCATGTTACAACAATACAAGCACGTTCTAGTGGCGATCGATGGCTCCTATGAATCCGAGCTCGCCTTTCAAAAGGCGGTCGCTGTGACCAAACGCAATGGTGGCGAATTGTTCCTGATCCATATCGTGGATACCAGAGCCTTCAACAACGTCTCAAGCTTTGATTCTGCCATGGTCCAGCAAGTCGCAGACACGGCCAAGGAAACCATGGAGGGCTACATTGAGCAGGCGCACAAAGCGGGCCTCGACAAAGTCTCCTACTCCATCGAGTACGGCGCCCCGAAAACAATCATTGCGCGGGATATTCCAAAGCAGAAAAATATCGATTTGATCATGATTGGCGCCACCGGGCTGAATGCGGTGGAGCGCCTGCTGATCGGCAGTGTCACTGAGTACGTGACAAGAAACGCAAAGTGCGACGTACTCGTCGTGCGGACGGATCTGAACAATCAACCGGCGCTGTCTTCCACGAAGCGGCCAAAGGATAAACCAGCAAATTAGATAAAGGAACAGCGCCCAGCGATTCAATCGCCGGGCGCTGTTTTCGTCTGTCTTTGATCGGACTTAAGCCGAAACCGCCGGATCAAGGTCACCCAAACTGGCGATGAGTTCGCTTTGATGGGTCACCCGCGCCAAGGCCAGCGCGATTGCCTGCGACTGGGCAGCCTGCGCATCGGCCTGCCTAGTTTGGACGCGCGCCTGCAGCATGTAAAACTCCGCCAGCAAGAACAAACTGTCGTTGCGAACGGCCAGTCCGATCCCGAGCTGGGTGTTTTTCAGGGCGGCCGCGTCTTCGCCCAGCTCATAATAAATGCGACTGATGTGCCAATACACAGTGAGTTCTACATCCAAATACCGCTTTTCATTTAGCGGCCCGTCCTTCAGACGCGCGACGGCTTGATCCAGGTAAACTCGCGCCCGCTCGGCGCTGCCCTGTTCGGCATAGGCCAGGGCCAGACCCAAAGTCGCCATGATTCCTGGCACGTCACCGGCTGCCGCCCCGGTCCCATTAAGGACGCGACCAAAGTAATACACCGCTTCGTCCAGATTATGACTGACGAACAATTCGATCATGCCCGCAAAGTAAAAATAGTTGCGCTGATCCTCGGCGCGGGTCACCCGTTTCTCATTGACCTTCTTTAATAGCGCCGCCGCCCCCTGGTAATCCCCGCGGCGAATTGTTTTCGAAACGGCACTGAGGGCCTGCTGAATGCGATCTTGATTTTCTACCACGACGTCGTCAAGCGTGATGCCCAGCCGGTTGACCAACCGGATCAGGATGTTCATGCTGGGTACCTTGTTGCGTTTCTCAATCAGGCTAATGGTGGCCTGCGTGCAAATACCTTCCGCTAGCTCGGCCTGACTCAGTCCGCGCAACTTGCGGATATGCCGGACGTTCTCCCCTTTGATACGTAATGCCGGCTGCAGCTTACTCATGTTTCCACTCCTTTGCTTGTTCCAGCGAGCAGCCCGTGCCGCTCCCCTGCAATGCCTTGATTATACTTGAAATTATGTTTTTTGACTACTTTTTACTGTTAGTGACCATTCAATTTATCTAATGTAACGAATGTAATGATTATAACAGTGTGAACATCTTCTCAATCGCTTAAATATATTTATTAAAAAACCTGTCGGGAATCCCGACAGGCCAGAGTTTTGCTTGCGTTCAGATGAATGAGAAAATCGTAACTATCATTAAATTAATCAATAAGCGTCAATGATTTTTTGCAGATAATCGACCACCACTTTGGGCAGATCAGCCCGCATCAGAAGGGCTTCAAGCAGCCGGGACCGATTGTACCAGCGCGTCCAAAAGGCCAAATCCTCCTGCGGTTTCAAGTTGCGCAGGCGCTGCTGCCAGGCGGTGAGGCACATCACCAAGGCATCCGCATAAAACTGGTTTTTGGTGGCCAAGTTCACCAGATAGGACGACACCCGCTGATCCTCGCCAAACACCAGCGAGTCGGCCACGGTTTGCCAGCCCTCAACCACCGTTGCCATCAACAGCAGTTTGTCGCCGCGGGTGAGGCTGGGCACCTGGCTAAGCTCATCTGCCAAGTTGCCGATATGCGTATACGCATGAGCCCAGCCCTTCTCTGCAACGTACCCGCGACCATCTTTTTCCAGGGTAATGTAGGCGCAGAGGTTGACCAACAAGTTTTCAAACTGCCGCGGCGTCAGCAGGTGATACCGGTTCAGATCGGCGTACACCAGACCGGACAGCAGCATGACTGCGAAACTGCGCAGGAACACGGCATCATTTTGCGGTTCGGTGATGTGAGCAAACAGGATGTCCTTGCGCTGCAATGTCGTGAACAGCCAGGCCACCTGCTTTTCCGTGAACGCGTCGGCTTGAAATAAGTCGGACAACAGAAAAAACACGCCTTTGTCGCGCACTGCTGGCGAAGTCGAGGCGAGGTGGCCGATCAGGTACCGCAGCTCGCTATCGCTGACCTGCATGGCCTTTTCGGCTTTCAGCCGCTCCTCGATCTCACCGATTTTGGCCAAGGCGGCCGCGTCGTCGTTGGGTAGCGTCACCGGTGTTGGGGCGGCAGGTTCAACGGCGGTGATGATTTGCCGCAGATCATTCGGCAAACTGCGAAACACCTTACCTTGATGCAACTGCCTGCGCAGGTCTCTAATTTTCTTAATGGTTGTTTCTACTTGCGAATCCACGAATCGCCCTCCTTAAAGTAGGATCGGCCGGCCAATTTTGTTTTTCGGGTCGGCCAGCACCCAGCCGAAATCATCGGCACTCGGGTCTTTTTTCACGCGCATGCCCGGCTGCGCCATGATCGTGAACGGGATGTCATGGGCCAGGGCCTGCTTCATGTAGTAAGCCACCATATCCTGCGGCATGCGGCCGTTGAGATACACCCGGTACTGCGGATAGCGCGTCAGCACCTCATCCAGCAGGCTTGCAATGTGTTCATCGTGCAGCTGGCGAATGGTCACCGCCATGGCGACCCGTTCACGAAAATTACCCAAAAACGCCCGCTTTTCGTCCGGCTTGATGGTCGAAAGGCCCAGTGCTTTGGCTTTGATGAAGTCGTTTAAGTCTTCGCTCATGGCGCCGCCTCCTGCGGTCATTATACCATTGCGACCTGCTTGCGAAACCCTTCGCCAGCCGATGACGCACCGCGCGGCCAAGAAAAAAGGCCGACCGCAGTCAGCCTGATTGGTGCGCGAGCCGGTCAGAATCACCCGACTGAGCCATCCATTTCCATCGAAATCAACCGGTTCAGCTCCACGGCGTACTCCATTGGCAGTTCCTTGGTGAACGGCTCCACAAAGCCCATAATGATCATTTCAGTGGCCTTGGCCTCGGGAATGCCGCGACTTTCTAGGTAATACAACTGCTCCTCAGAGACCTTGGACACTTTTGCCTCGTGCTCCATCGCGACATTGGAATTTTTGATCTCCGTAAACGGAATTGTGTCCGATGTCGACTTTTCGTCCATTAGGATCGTGTCACACTCCACATGGCAAAACGAGTTGTCTGCCTTTTTGGTGAAGCGCACGGTCCCACGGTAATCCACCGCGCCGCCGTCCTTGGCGATGGACTTGGACACAATATTTGAGGACGTGTTTGGCGCGTTGTGGATCATACGTGCCCCGTTATCCTGGTCGACCCCGGCGCCAGCCACGGCGATGGACAGCATCGTCCCCCGCGCGCCTTCGCCGTCCAGGTAAACCGATGGATACTTCATCGTGGTCTTGCTGCCGAGGTTGCCGTCGACCCACTCCATGGTCGCATTTTTCATCGCCTGCGCCCGCTTGGTTTCAAGTGAGAAAACGTTCTTGGACCAGTTCTGAATCGTCGTGTAGCGGCAGTACGCGTCGTCTTGAACAAACACCTCGACCACCGCCGCGTGCAGCGAATCGCTAGAGTAGTTCGGCGCGGTGCAGCCCTCCACGTAATTGATGTGCGCGCCTGGTTCCACAATAATCAACGTGCGTTCGAACTGGCCGGAATTTTCCGCGTTGATCCGGAAGTACGCCTGAATCGGCACGTCGGTTTGCACGCCTTTAGGTACGTAAATAAACGAGCCGCCTGACCATACCGCGCCGTTCAGTGCCGCAAACTTGTTGTCAGACGGGTGAACCAGCGTGCCGAAATATTGGTGCACCAAGTCCGGGTACTGCTTCAACGCCGAGTCCATGTCCATGAAAATGATGCCAAGCTTATCAAACTCTTTTTTGATGTTGTGGTAGACGACTTCTGACTCGTACTGCGCCGAGGCGCCGGCGAGGTACTTGCGCTCAGCCTGAGGCACGCCCAGCCGATCGAAGGTGCGTTTAATGTCATCCGGGACGTCAGCCCAATCGCGGTAGGTCTTGTCGGTCGCCTTTTGGAAGTACAGCATTTTGTCCAGATCAAGATCCGACAGATCAGGACCGTAATCGGGGAATGGCAGCTTCTTGTAGGTCTTATACGCCGCCAGCCGGTAATCCAGCATCCACTGCGGCTCACCTTTTTCCGCGGAGATCTCCCGCACTTTCTGCTCGGTCAGCCCGCGGCCGGTCGAGTAAACCAGCTTGATGTCGTCCTTGAAGTCACCGGGGTTCTCATCGTCGAGAAAATCGACCTGTGACGCCACGGCTTCATTATTCTTGGTGTTTTTAGTTTCAGTCATGTTGTTCACCTTCCGTTAGGGCTTGAGCAGCCGCCTTCCACGCCAGCGTGGCGCACTTGATGCGCGCCGGGAACTGATGGACGCCCTTGAGAATCGAGGCCGACCCCAGCACTTTTTCATCCGGCACGCTGCCGTTGATCACCAGGTCGGAAAAAGTCTCGACCATGGTCTCGACTTCGGCAGGCGTTTTGCCGATGATTTGATCGGTCATCAGGCTGCCGGAGGCCTGAGAAATGGTGCAGCCAGAACCGGAAAACGCCGCGTCTGCGACCTTGCCATCCTTGAGCTCCAGCTGAAGTTTCAGCACATCCCCGCAGCTCGGATTACGCAGGGTCACCTGACTGGTCGGGTTGACCAACACGCCATGGTGCCGCGGGTGGTTGGCTTCGTCCAAAATCACCTGACGATATAGTTGATCCAGCTTAGTCAGACTCATGGAAAAACCGCCTCCCCTCGTCAACCGCCGCAATCAGCGCCTCGACGTCTTGAGGCGTATTATACACCCCAAAACTGGCACGCACCGTTGCCGGCACGCCCAGCCGCGCCATCAGCGGCTGGGCGCAGTGATGCCCCGCCCGCACCGCGATGTTGGCTTCATCGAGCACGGTTGCCAGGTCATGCGGGTGCACCGCGGCTAAATTAAAGGACACGATGCCAATGCTCTGGTCATCCCCGTACAGCGTGATGCCGGGAACCTTAGCCAGGCCGGCCCGCAGCTGCTGGACCAGCGCGTGGTCATGGGCTGACACGTTTGCCATGTTCAGGTGCGAGATGTAATCCAGTGCCGCTTTCAGGCCGAAGACGCCGGCGATGTTCGGCGTGCCGGCCTCAAACTTGAGCGGCACTGCCGCCCAAGTCGAAACCGCATCCTGCACCTCGTCGATCATCTCGCCGCCAAACTGCACCGGCGGCATGGCCGCCAGCAGGTCCGCGCGCCCATACAGCACGCCAATCCCTGTGGGCCCGTACATCTTATGCCCGGAAAACGCGTAAAAATCCGCGCCGAGCGCCTGCACGTCCACCTTCATATGGGCAACCGCCTGCGCGCCATCAACGACCATGTAGCCGCCGCGGGCGTGGACGAGGTCAGCCAGCGGGCGAATGGCGACTGCCCCGCCGGCCACGTTGGTCACCTGCGCCAGTGCCAGGATTTTGGTGCGCGGCGTTAGCAGCTGTTCAATCGCGGCGGAATCCGTGTTGCCCGCTTTGGTCACTGGGGCCACCACAAATTTGGCCCCGGTGCGCTTGGCCAGCTGCTGCCAAGGAATAAAGTTGCTGTGGTGTTCGGCGCCGGACACCAGAATCTCGTCACCTTCGTGCACCGCCAGCGGGCCAAAACTTGAAGCGACCAGGTTCAACCCGTCCGTCGTGCTGCGGGTGAAAACAATTTGGTCAGCCGCGGGCGCGTTAATGAAGCGGGCCGCCTGCGCCCGCACCGCTTCGTAGCTTTCCGTGGTGTTGTAGGCTAGCTTGTAGAGGCCGCGGTGGACGTTGGCATTATCGTCGGTATAATACGCGGCAAGCGCGTCGATGACCGACTGCGGTTTTTGTGAAGTTGCCGCCGAGTCTAGATAGGTCAACTCCGGATGCTGCTTGAAAAATGGAAATTCATCACTCATCTGTGTTCACCAAGGTTTCATCGATCTGCCTGAACAGATCGGCTTTCAGATCCTTATCCGTGATTTCCAGCAGTCCAGCCTCCAGAAAGCCGCGAATCACCAGCCGCTGGGCCAGCGCCTCCGGCAAGCCGCGACTCATCAGGTAATACATCTGCGCCTTGTCCACGCGCGTCACGGACGCGGCGTGGCCAGCGGTCACATCGTTTTCATCGATCAACAAGATCGGGTCTGCATCGCCGCGCGAATCCTTACCCAGCATCAGCACCCGATTTTCCTGTTGATTATCGCTGCCGCGCGCGCCTTTGATGATGTGCCCGATGCCGTTAAAAATCAGGTGGGCCTTGCCGACAATCACGCCGCGCTGGTTGATGTGCCCCTTACTTTTACGGCCATAATTGGTCATGGCCGTGGTGTAGCCAACGTGCTGCCGCCCGCTGGCCAGGACCCCGACGTTGACGGTGGCCGAAGCACCAGTCCCGCGCAAGTTAACGTTGATCAAAGTCGCCCCTGAATTTTGGGCAAAGCCGGCCAACGTCCAGTTCAGCGTTGCGCGGTCTGCAAGTTCCGCAGTCCGAGACGCCAGCACCATGTTGGCCTGAAACCCGTCATAGGTGAGCCAGTCGACCTGCGCATCTTCGCCGATGTCCACAAGGACGCCGACGCCAAGGTTGGTCCCGGCGCTCGCCCAGCGCTCTTGAAACGCCACATGGGCGAAAGCGCCAACGTGGATCAAAAGCAGCCCGCCGCCGTCTGTCGGCCCGGTCACCCGAAACGGCTCAGCGCTTGCATAGCCGGCAGGCACGGTAATCTCGGTGATTTGCTGCGGGCTGGCAGTTAGCCATTCGTCTAGCGAAATGCGACGCGGAAAACCGCTGGCCTCGGCCGGATGAGACACGGTAATCGCACTGGGGGCGGTCACGGTCATCGCGGCCACTGGCTGGCTGTCCTTTACTTCCTTCATGTAACGCGCAAGCGGGATCTTCGGGGTGTTCGCCAAAGGCAGCCGTTTAATCATTCCCGTCACCCGCCTTGAGGTGCTCGTAGCCGGTTTTCTCGAGCGTGTGGGCCAGCTCTGGACCGCCGGATTCGATAATGCGGCCATCCTTCATGACGTGCACCACGTCCGGCGTGATGTAATCCAGCAGGCGCTCGTAATGAGTGATGATCAAAGACGAAAAGTCATTACCGCGCATTGAGTTCACGCCATCGGCGACAATGCGCAGCGCATCAATGTCAAGACCTGAGTCGATTTCGTCCAGCAGCGCCCAGTGGGGGTGGATCATCATCAGCTGCAGGATCTCGTTGCGCTTTTTTTCACCGCCGGAAAACCCCTGGTTCAAGTAGCGATCCGCCATGTCCTCCGGCATTTTCAGCTGCGCCATGGTGTCATCGAGCTGATGCAGGAAATCCATGATTGGGATCTGGTCGTCATCGGGCCGGCGTGCGTTGATTGCCGCCCGAATGAACTCCGCGTTCGTCACCCCGTTGATCTCAGCGGGATACTGCATGCCCAAAAACAGGCCCAAGCGCGCACGCTCATCGACGGCCATGCCGATGATGCTTTGCCCGTCGATCAAAATGTCGCCCTGGCTGACCACATAGCGCGGATTGCCCATGATGGTTTCAGCCAGCGTCGACTTGCCGTTGCCGTTAGGTCCCATCAGCGCGTGGATCTCCCCGGCATTAATGGTCAGATTGACCCCTTTTAAAATCTCGGGATGTTCGGGTTCGGCCTTCACTTTAACGTGCAGATCTTTGATTTCTAGTGTGCTCAAGATAGCGCCTCCTGGACTTTGTTTACTTTCATTGTACGGCAGGAATTGACCCCCTGCAAACCGCTTTCATGCGAGATAATTGTGGTCGGCCGACTGTCTTGTCCCAAGGACTTCACCCAGAAGCAGCCTTCGAGAGCCAGCAAAACCGGCGTCTCAAGAGATGAGGCACCGGTTTAGATGAACCACTGGTGATTAATGTTGAAGGCGCCGCGCCAGCCAGTCGCCGACGAACTGAACGATGAAGACCAGAATCAGGATGAAAATCATCGCGACCCAGATCACATCGTTTTCGAAGCGCTGGTAGCCCACGGCGATGGCCAAATTCCCCAGGCCGCCGCCGCCGACCGCACCGGCCATCGCCGTCAGACCGATGATTGAGATAATGGTCAAAACGCCGACGCGCACCAGCTCACCCAGGCCTTCACGCAGATAGACGCGAAAGACAATTTGAAGCGGCGACAGGCCCATGGCCTCGGCTGCCTCGATGACCCCAGGGTCAACGGTGAGCAGCGCATTTTGCACCTGCCGGGCAAAAAATGGTGTCGTGCCCAGGACCAGCGGCACCAGTGCGGCGCGCGGCCCAATGCCGGTGCCGACAATGGCCCGAGTCACCGGATTCAGGACGGCCAGCAAAATGATGAACGGAATCGCCCGGAAGATGTTGACCAGCTTGTCGACGATCCAGTACACCGGGTGATTCTCGGTCAGCCCGTGTTCGTCTGTCAGCACCAAGATAATGCCGATGATGATGCCCAACGTGAAGGCAATGAGCGTCGTCCACCAGGTCATGTACAGTGTCTGACCGATGGCCTCGGTCACGCCGCCGTCACCGCTCCAGATCGGCACAACGTTCGGGAAGAATTTTTCAATCAAATTCATGCGGTGTCGCTCCTTTCTCAGCGGTGGCAGACAAATGCTGCACGGTCACGTCGCTTTGCTTCAGGTAGTCAAACGCCCGGTTCAAGTCATCCTCAGTCCCGGACAGGACCACCAGCAGATTGCCGAACGGCGTGCCCTGCAGGATTTGAATGTCGCCAAACAAAATGTTGGCGGTGACGTTGTACTCCTTGAACAGCGTGGCCACGAGCGGCTGGTCGGTTGAGGCCCCAACGTACGTCAGGCGCACCAGTTGATCTGGCGCCTGCAGGTTACGCACGGCGGGTTGATCGCGAACTGCCTCGATGGCCTCATCGATTTGAATCGTCGTGTCGATGAAGTCCTTGGTCAGCTGCTGCTGCGGGGCGGCGAAAATGTGAAGCAAATCGCCGCGTTCGATGATGCGGCCGTCGTCCATCACGGCGACCTTGTTGCAGACCTGCTTGACGGCTTCCATTTCATGGGTGATCAAAACAATCGTCAGCCCCAGCCGCTGGTTCAAACTGGCCAACAGCTGCAAAATCGAGCTGGTGGTCTTGGGATCCAAGGCGGAGGTCGCTTCATCAGAGATCAGGATCTCCGGATCAGAGGCCAGTGCCCGGGCGATGCCAACCCGCTGTTTTTGACCGCCGGATAACTCGGTGGGATAAGCGGTGGCGCGCTCACTCAGGCCGACCAGCGCAAGCAAATCAGTCACCTTCTTGCTGATCTCCTGCTTGGTGATTTTACGCAAAATCTCGTTGCCGTCTTTGTCCTTGTCCTTCACCAACGTGCCCTTGAGCGGAAAGGCGACGTTACCGGCAATGGTCAGCGAGTTCATCAGGTTAAAATGCTGGAAAATCATTCCAATGCGCCGCCGCTCGCTGCGCAGGTCTGAAGCATTCAGGCTCAGCATGTCCTGGCCCAGCACTGTGACCTGACCGCTAGTCGGCCGCTGAAGCAGGTTAATCGTCCGCACCAGCGTCGATTTACCGGCCCCGGAGTAACCGACGATCCCGTATATGTCGCCGCGCTCCACCGTCAGATCGACGTGATCGACCGCATGGACACTTTTGTTCTTCTCGCTGAAATTGACATCGACCTGCTTTAATGTGATCACCGGTTCTGCCATGACCAACCGCCTTTCTTTCTTAAAGACTAATACTTACCAGTCCAGGCCGGCAGCACCGCACCCTTATAAACCTTTTTAAGCTGTTTTTCGGTTTCCTTGCTCTGGTAAGCCTTCACGATCTTCTTGTAAGTCTTGTTGCTCTTATCCGCTTTGGACTTAGCAGCAATGATGTTGATCCAAGGATGCGACTTCTTGCCGATTTTTTCAACTGCGATCGCGTCTTTTGGCTTCAGATTGGCCGCGGCCGCAATGTCGTTGTTGACGACCGCCGCGTCGACATCGTTCAACGAACGGGCCGTTTGGGCGGCATCCAGTTCCGTGAACTTCAGGTCCAGCTTGTTTTCGGTGATGTCGCGAATCGTCGGCGTGGCCACGTTCTTGACCTTGATAATGCCGTTAGCCGCGAGCAGGTCGAGGGCTCGGCCTTCGTTGGACGCATCGTTTGGCAAGGAGACACTGTCGCCCTTCTTTAAGTCCTTCAGCGACTTGATCTTGTTGGAGTACGCGCGCATCGGGCCAATGTAGGTGTCACCGACCGAAACAATGTGGTTGTTGTGCTTCTCGTTCCAGGTCCCCAAAAATTCATAGTGCTGGAAGGAATTGAGCTGAATGTCGCCGTCTTCAAGCGCCTTGTTCGGCGTGTTGTAGTCGGTGAACTGCACCAGCTTGATGTTGACGTCCTGTTTCTTCAGCCGCTTTTGAATGTCCTTCCAGATGTCGACATCGGTGCTCATGATGCCAACCTTGACCGGCTTGCTGGCCGAACCCGTGCTAGCGTTGCTACTGCTGTTTCCACACGCCGCCAAAGCCAATACAGGCAGGGCCAATGCGGCCGTCAATGCCAATTGCTTAAACCACTTCATAACTATTCCCTCCAATTTTTGTCCTTGAACAAACAAAAACCGCTTCTAACCAAAGTTAGAAGCGGTTATCCCGCGGTACCATTCTAATTCACCAACGCCAAAAAGCGTCGGCCTCACTAACGGGCAATCACCCGCGTGCAAGATAATGGATGCCAGCCATTGACCCCTTGCCGAAGCTCAGCGTCACCGATCCGTGAGCCATTCTCGATCATCGCTGCTACCCCGCTCTCATCTACCCGGGTTTTCTGTGCAGTCCGCGACGGTCTCTCTCTCACATCGTTCGTTTGCTCAATTAAATTATCTCGAGTTTACCGAGTCTGTCAGACCCTGTCAAGTCCAATAGTTAAAAAAAGATGAGACCAGACCGCAAAACACGTCTGAGTCTCCCCAGCGTATTGGCTACTGCCGATTGAACTCCTCGCCTTCCTGACTGAACATGTAAGACTGGTGGTGATACCGCATGGACAGCAGCATCCCCACCGACAACATGTCGGCAAGCAGGAATGACCCCCCTTGAGAAATAAAGGGCAGCGGGATCCCGGTAATCGGCAGCAGGCCGACGTTCATGCCGATGTTTTCAAAGATATGAAACACGATCATCATGATGACCCCGGTGGCGATGTAGGCGTAGAACTCATTTTGCGTGTCGAATACCACCCGCAGCATCTGCCAGATCAGCAGGAAGTACAGCAGGATCACCAGCGCACAGCCGATGAAGCCAAACGCCTCACCGATGGTGGAAAACGCCATGTCGGATTCGCGCACCGGCACCGTGACGTGCAGGTTGTTGAACCCGCGGCCCGTCATTTCACCGGAGCCAATGGCTTTCATCGACTGCCACAGCTGGTAGGAATCGGTGGTTGCGGCGCCGCTCGGGTTCAGCCACGAGTCGATCCGCTTGAACTGATAAGCGGCAAAGCCGAGCTTGCCCAGCAGATCGCGCCCCCAGGTCTGCGTGACCAGCAAAATAGCCGCACTGCCTAGCGCCGCGGCCGCCGCGCCAATCGGCACAATGATCTTCCACGTGATGCCGGAGACCAGCACCACTCCGGCAAAAATTGCCAGGAACACCAGCATCGTCCCGAAGTCGTTTTGCAGTTCAAGCAAGATGATGATGGGCAAAGTCCACAGGAACATCTCCCCGATCAGCCGCCAGTCATTGGTGGTGCTGTGAGCAAACCTGACGTTGTGGTTGGTCACCACGCGGCCCAACATCAGAATGTAGGCCGGCTTCATCACCTCAGACGGCTGAAACGTGAACGAGCCAAACCCAAGCCAGCTTTTCGCGCCAGTGTGGACAAAAACGGCGCGATCATACGCGACCAGCACAACCACCAATAAAAAGATGCCCAGGCCGTACAAAATTGGGGCCACTCGCCATAGCTGCTCCGCGTCAAATTGCATGACGAAGAAAATGCCAATACCGCCGATCACATACCACAGCCCCTGCATGAAGAGTGCCCGGGTGGTGCTGCCGGCGTTGGGGTTGGTATCGTGGGAAACCGCCATGTAAATTGCCGCCATCCCGATCAACGCCAGCAGCATGACGGACAAAATAATGCCGTAGTCGATGCGGTCCTCACTGCGGCGCCGCGTCGAAACGTCTTTTGCCATAGAACTCTCCTAACTGGTCAAAACGCCACTTCCAGATGCGAAGTGGCGCGCGGCCTAACCTTGGTGCAAATGATATTCGGACAAGAGAAACGCGACCGCCGCATCCATGGTTTTCTGCCGGTGCGGCTTGGCATCGCCGGCCAGATAGGCATTAAAGTGCTTGCCGTCCTCCTCTGATTCGACGTAGCCGATCTCGTTTTTGCCCAGTGTCAGGACCGAAACCGTGTGCCCGTTGCGGGTCACGTCCTCCTGATTGACAGTAATTTTCTGTTCTTTTGGCATATGTTCTCCTTATCGGTGGAAGTCAAACTGCGCGCTTTCGGCCATGTTCTTTTGCGGATCCGGATTACGCCGCACGGTGAAAAAATCCGGCACCGGATCCAGGCCCCCTTTAACAAAGGGATTGCACCGCAAGATCCGCGCCAGACCCATGACCAGCCCCTTGAAGAAGCCGTGCTTGGCCAAGGCCTGAATCATGTACGTCGAGCAGGTCGGATAATACCGACAGCTGGGCGGCAGCAGCGGTGAGATAAAGCGCTGGTACCCTTTGACTAGCCACATCGCAACTTTGCGCAAGAATTCACCTTATTTCAAAAAATCCAGGATGTGCGTCCATGTTGACGGCACAAACACCTTGAATGGATTGCCGCCGTCGATTGCGTACCCGACCATGGCGCCTAGGATCAGCGCTGCGATCACTAACAATAAGCCGATCAGCAGCTTGCGCACCACGCGCATGGCATATTCTGAAGACATGACGTCCTCCCAATCAGTACTGCTTGTGGTGGGCGATATTATCCAACAGCACGCCGGTCCCAAGGGCTACGGCATCCAGCGGCTCTTCCGCCAGCAGCACCGGCACCCGCAGCTCGTGGGCAAACAGTTGGCTGATGCCCTTGAGCAGTGCACCACCACCGGTCAGCATCACACCACGGTCAATAATGTCGGCAGACAGCTCAGGCGGCGTCTTCTCCAAGACTTCCTTGGCCGCGGCCACGATTTGCATCATCGTGTCGTGCAAGGCTTCTTCGACCTCGACGGCCGTGACTTCGACTTCGCGTGGCAGGCCAGTCGCAATGTCGCGGCCGCGCACCTCCATGGTCTGCTTCGGGTCGGCTTCGTACACCGCCCCGATTTGAATTTTCAGCTGCTCAGCCGTGTGCTCACCGATCAACAGCTTGTGCTTGTTCTTCACGTAGGACACGATTGACGCATCCATCTTGTCACCGGCCAGGCGCAACGAGCGGCTGGTGACCACTTCACCCATCGAAAGCACCGCCACATCCGAAGTGCCGCCGCCAATGTCGATGACCATGTTGCCCTGCGGCTGGAAAATGTCCAGGCCCGCGCCAACAGCGGCCACCTTGGGCTCAAACTCCAGGTAAACCTTACCGCCGCCCGATTTTTCTGCGGCCTCAATGATCGCCTTTTGCTCGATCGAGGTGATATTGGTCGGTGCGCAGATCAGGATGTTGGGCTTGGACATGAAGCCCTTAACGTTGAGCTTATTAATGAAGTACTCCAGCATTGCTTCGGTGATGTCAAAGTCGGCGATCACGCCGTCTTTCAGCGGCCGGATCGACTTAATGTTGCCAGGCGTGCGCCCAACCATTTTGTAAGCCTCGGTGCCGACGGCGAGGACTTTGCCGGTGGACGTATCGATCGCCACGACGGAAGGCTCGTTCAGCACGATGCCCTTCCCTTTCACGTTGATCAGGACGTTGGCCGTCCCCAGGTCGATCCCAATATCTTTAGCCATGAATTTCTCTCCTCAATTGATTACTAACGATTGATTATACCACAGGGCCAGGCCCACCGCTCACAGCAAGTAAGTGAGGCTGTGCGCAGCGGTGAGCAGCGACAGGAAGAACTCACTGACGTTGTAGCCGATCGCGATGGCTAAAAACACCATCAGCAGCTTGTCGAAGCGTAAGGCAAAGAGCAGCCTGAAGGTGATCATGATGAACACAAAGTGCGACACCAGCGTCACGGCGCCAGTGATTCCTAAATCTGTCATAGCAGCCTCCTTATGCCCTTTAAATTATACCGGCTTTTGCACAAGGCGGCGAGGTCCTTAACTGCAAATTAACAGTTTTACGCACTGCTGCCAATGGGTGAGGCGGACGCATCAAAAAAGCACCGTCGAAACGGTGCTTGAATGCCCTACTTGCCGAAGCGTCCTTGGCGAACGTTGATCCGGTTAATTGCGCGCTGCAAGGCGACTTGCGCCCGCTGGAGTTCGTCTTGGTCACGTTTGGCCTTGGCTTCCTCGATGCGGCGCTCGGCGCGCTTGCGTGCGGCTTCGGCCCGGGTCAGGTCGATGTCGCGCGCACGTTCGGCGGAATCGGCGACAATCGAACAGGTGTTGTCCGACATCTCCATGAACCCGCCGTTAACGGCGATCATGTCTTCGTGACCGGGATTATCAACGCGGCGAACGCGTACTTCCCCAATCATCAAAGGCGCGACCACGGGTTCGTGGTTGGCCATGATGCCCATGTCACCGGTCGTGGTTTTGACCACGACCAGCGTGGCATGGTGATCATAGACCAGCCCGTCTGGGGTCACGATGTTGACCGTCAGAACTTTGTCTGCCACGGTGATCGCTCCCTTCTGTTAGTTTGCAGCGGCTTGGGCCGGTGCAGCGTCTTCAGAAGAAGCGTCATCTGCCGGTGCAAACCCCATCTTCTTCGCCTTCTCAACGACTTCTTCGATTTTGCCGACGGAACGGAACGCATCTTCTGGATACTGATCCATCTTGCCGTCCAAAATCATCTTGAAGCCCTTGACCGTCTCTTCAACTGGGACATAGGCTCCTGGCATCCCGGTAAACCGTTCCGCCACGCTGAAGTTCTGGGACAAGAAGAATTGAATGCGGCGAGCCCGTGCAACTGTCACCTTTTCGTCGTCGGACAGTTCATCCATCCCAAGAATTGAGATGATATCCTGGAGTTCGCGGTAACGTTGCAGGATCTGCTGCACGTGGGTCGCCACTTCATAGTGCTCTTCGCCGACAATCTCCGGGGTCAACGCGCTGGAAGAAGATTCCAGCGGGTCAACAGCGGGGTAAATGCCCTGCTCAGTCAGGCTGCGTTCCAGGTTGGTGGTGGCATCCAAGTGAGCAAAGGTCGTCGCCGGCGCCGGGTCGGTGTAGTCATCGGCAGGCACGTAAACGGCCTGGATCGAGGTGACTGAGCCCTTCTTGGTGGACGTGATCCGCTCTTGAAGCTGGCCCATTTCAGTCGCCAGCGTTGGCTGATAGCCAACGGCTGAAGGAATCCGGCCAAGCAGCGCGGACACTTCAGAGCCGGCCTGCGTGAAGCGGAAGATGTTGTCGATAAACAGCAACACATCTTGGCCTTCAACGTCGCGGAAGTACTCCGCAATGGTCAACCCAGTCAGCGCCACGCGCATCCGGGCACCAGGCGGCTCGTTCATCTGACCAAACACCATGGCGGTATTCTTCAGAACACCTGATTCCTTCATTTCGAAGTACAGGTCGTTCCCTTCACGGGTCCGTTCGCCGACCCCGGTGAAGACTGAAATGCCGCCGTGTTCTTCGGCGATGTTGTGAATCAGTTCCTGGATCAAAACGGTTTTGCCGACCCCGGCACCCCCGAACAACCCGACTTTCCCCCCACGCAGGTAGGGTTCAAGCAGGTCGATAACTTTGATCCCGGTTTCGAGGATCTCTGAGCTGGTGCTCAGGTCTTCGAACTTAGGCGCATCTTTGTGGATGCTGTCGCGCCGGTGATCGGGTCCAAAAGCTGGACCGTCGTCGATCGGATCACCTAAAACGTTGAACACACGTCCCAATGTATCTTTCCCAACGGGAACGGAGATGGAACCGCCGGTATCTTTGGCTTCCATGCCCCGCGTGAGCCCGTCAGTGGAGTCCATCGCGATGGTGCGCAGCACGCCGTCGCCGAGTTCCAGGGTCACTTCGAGCACCAGTGCTCGGTTGCCATCCCCTTTATCGACGGTCAGCGCGTTGTTAATTTCAGGCAGATCCTTGTCGAGTGGAAACTCGACATCGACAACAGGGCCGATCACTTGCACGATTTTACCAGTAGAATTACTCAATGAAATCGTCCTCCCTGTTGATTACTACTCAAGTGCGTTGGCCCCGCCAACAATTTCGGTAATTTCCGTCGTGATCGCGGCCTGCCGAGCCCGGTTATAGGTCGTCGACATCTTATCGATCAAATCATTGGCATTATCGGTCGCACTCTTCATTGCCGTTGTGGAAGCGGCGTGTTCCGCGGTCTTCGCGTCCATAATCGCGCCGAAGATCAGACTTTCCGCGTACTGAGGCAGGATCGCCTCGAGCACGGCGTCTGGATCCGGCTCGGTCAGGTACTCGATCGGGTGATCTTCGACTTCACTTGCGTCAAGATCAGAGATCGGCAGCATTTTTTCGGCCCGGAATGCAGAGGTCAGTGAGTTGACGTGGTGGTTGTAGCACACGTACAGCTCATCAAACACTTTGTTGTCGAACATGGTCACGGCAGTCTTGACGATTTCCCGCACCTCGTTAAAGGTGGGAATATCGGACACGCCCCGGTACTCGTAGGCCAGGTTGATGCCGCGCTTCTTGAAGAAGTCGGCCCCAACGCCGCCCACCGCCATGATGACGTAATCCGAATCGTCCTGGTGGTCCTGCTGGATCATCTGCATCATGGCCTTGAGGACGTTGCTGTTATAGCCGCCGACCAGACCCCGGTCACTGGTGATGACCAGGTAGCCGGTTTTCTTGACCGGCCGCTGCTGCAGCAGTGAGGCGACCTGAAGCTGTTTCTTATCGACAGTGCCGGAGGTGATCTCCGCCATCTGCTGCCGTTCCAGCTCCAAGAGTTGGGCAGCCGCCAGGTGAGTGACGATCTGCCGGACGCGATCAGCGTAAATCTGATACGCCCCCGCCCGCCGCTCGATCTGAGTCAGCTTGGCGCCGGACACCATTTGCATGGCGTGCGTGATCTGACCCGTCTTTTTCGTCGAGGTGATCTGACGCTTGATGTCCATCAATGATTCAGCCATGCCGCACCTCCTTATTTCTTGGTGCTGCTGGTGAACCCATCAGCAAAGCCTTTGATGAGTGCATCAAGTTTGTCAGTATCTGGCAGATTGCCAGTGTCTTTGATGGTCTTCAGCAGATCCGCGCCGTTGGAATCGGCATAATCAAACAGCTCCTGCTGGAACTGCGAGATATCGTCGATCGCAATGGCATCAAGGTAACCATGCGTCAGGGCGTACAAGATCAGCACCTGATACTGGACTGGCAGCGGCTTGTGCACCGGCTGCTTCAGGACTTCAACGGTCCGCCGGCCGCGATTCAACTTGGCCTGCGTGGCCGCATCCAAGTCAGAACCGAACTGGGTGAAGGCTTCCAGCTCACGGAAGGACGCAAGGTCCAAACGCAAGGTCCCGGCAACCTTCTTCATCGCCTTGATCTGCGCATCGCCGCCGACTCGGGACACCGACGCCCCAGCGTCAACCGCCGGGCGAGTACCTGAGTAGAACAGATCGCTTTGCAGGAAGATCTGACCATCGGTGATCGAAATCACGTTGGTCGGGATGTAAGCCGAAATGTCGCCGGCCTGCGTTTCAATGATCGGCAAAGCCGTCATCGACCCGCCGCCCAACTTATCGGAAAGCTTGGCCGCGCGTTCAAGCAGGCGTGAGTGGGTGTAGAAAATATCCCCAGGGTAGGCTTCACGACCTGGTGCACGCCGCAGCAGCAAGGACAGTTCACGGTAGGCGTTGGCCTGTTTTGACAGGTCATCGTACACAATGAGCACGTGCTTGCCGTTGTACATGAACTCCTCGCCCATGGCCGCGCCGGCATAGGGTGCAATGTAAAGCATTGGGGCAGGCTCAGACGGGCCCGCGGTCAGAACGATGGTGTAATCCATCGCCCCGTACTGCTTCAAGGTCTCGACCTGCGCACGCACCGTCGACTCTTTTTGGCCGATGGCGACGTAGACACAGATCATGTCCTGATCCTTCTGATTGATGATCGTGTCGATCGCAATTGAGGTTTTCCCAGTCTTGCGATCGCCAATGATCAATTCACGCTGGCCGCGGCCGATCGGGACCAAGGCGTCAACCGCCTTGAGCCCAGTCTGCAGGGGCTGCGTAACCGACTGACGCTGCATGACGCCAGGAGCCTTCACTTCAATGGGACGGGTGTGTTCGGTTTGAATCGGACCGTTGCCGTCGACGGGCTGCCCTAAGGCATTGACCACGCGGCCGATCATGTTCTCACCGACTGGGACTTCCATGATGCGACCGGTCCGCTTGACCGTGTCGCCTTCACGAATACCATCAAAATCCCCCAAAATAATGATACCAACATCATTATTTTCAAGGTTTTGCGCCATCCCGTATGAGCCGTTGCTGAACTGAAGCAATTCACTGGCCATGGCGTTCTTCAACCCCGTGGCACGTGCGATCCCATCACCCACGTAGGTAACGGTCCCAACTTCATCCACGTTCAGATCATCTTTATAATTTTCAAGTTGCTGCTTGATCAGAGAACTAATTTCCTCTGTCTTGGTGCTCATCCGGTTCACCTCTATTCGCTAATTGGTGAGCAGTTGCTGCCGCAATTTCGAAAGCCGGGTTTTCACGGTCCCGTCGATCACTAAATCGCTCGACTGGACCTTGACGCCGCCGATCACCGAGGGATCCACGACAGTCGTGATGCCCACGGTTTTGGCTTTCAGTTGCTTTGCAAGTGCTTGATTCATTGCCTGAGCTTGCGCCTCAGTCAGCGGCACGGCAGTGGTCACTGTCGCGTCCACATGCCCGGTCGCCTCATCGAAACGGTCCGAGAAGTCCTGAATCACTGCCGGCAGACCTAAAATACGGCCGTTTGCCATCAGGATTTGGACCAAGTGCTTGACGAGGTCGCCCGCGTCTTGCGTGAGCAGCCCCATCAACGTGGTCTTATCCGTTTGCGTGAGGTTATTGCTGGCCAAAGCCGGCATTAACTCAGGCGTTGCTTCGATCACAGCGTTGACTTGTGCCAGCTGCGCGGAAACGGCACTCAGAGCCTGTTGGTCCTGAGCGGCTTCGAACAGGGCTTTGCCGTAGCGCGGCGCCGCATCACGATCAGTGACTGCCATTGGCGTCACCTAATTCGTTGATGTACTGGTCGATCAAGTTCTGCTGTGTGCTGGGATCGAGCTCTTTGGCAATCAGCTTTTCAGCGATTGCCAAGGACAGGTCGGCGACGTCGTTTTTGGCAGCGGCCAGGGCATCGGCACGTTGCTGCTCGATGTCCTTGTTCGCGTTGGCCTTTAAGGTTGCGACTTCGCTTTGGGCCTGTTCAACGAGTGTGGCACGCTGTTTTTCGCCATTTTCCTTAGCGGTATTGACGATGTTGACAGCGTCTTCCTTTGAGCTCTTCAGCTCGGCTTCGCGCTGGTCCGCCATTTTCTGCGCCTCTTGGCGTTTGTTATCGGCGTAATCCAGGTCGGAGTCGATCTTGTCTTGACGCTCGGCCATGATCTTCGTGACCGGGTTCCAGGCAAAAATCCCAACGAGCACCAATAAAACAGCGAAGGCGGCGAGAAGAAAGAGCGTATCACCAAAAGTAGCCATTCAAGCCACTCCCTTCTTTATAATTGGTGCTGATTACTTCAGGACAAGCATGAAAGCAACAACGATCGACATGATCGGAACGGCTTCAATTAAGCCGACACCGATAAACATGGTGGAACGAAGGGTACCAGAAGCTTCTGGCTGACGTGCCATCCCTTCCAGAGCCTTGGAGATAACTTGACCGTTACCGTATGAAGCAGCCAGTGCGGCGAGCCCCGCGGCGATAGATGCAGCGATGTATTGCATGATATTTCCTCCTATTAATCAGATATAACCTTTTCCGAAATGTAAACTGTGGACAAGGTGACAAAAATATACGCTTGAATCGTACCAATGAAGACTGAGAACCCTTGCCAAATGACTTCAACTGCAAAGCCCCCAATAAAGGACACTCCGCCGAGTAAGCCGTGGCCAGAAAAGGCCAGCTCTCTAATCAACAGAAGTAACACTTCACCGGCATAAATGTTCCCATAAAGTCGCAGTGCCAAGGTGACAAAGTTCGTGATGTTCTCGATCAGGTTGATCGGCAGCAAGAATGACACCGGCGAAACATACTCTTTCATGTACCCCTTGAAGCCGTTGAACACGACCCCGAAGAAGTGGGAAAGCACCAAGACGACCATCGCCAAACTCATGGTGATGATGGGATCGGCAGTCGCCGACCGGAACCATGTCTTGCCGCCCACATCGACCTGAAAGAACAGGCCGAGCTGGTTGTTCACAAACACGAACAAGAACATGGTGAAGGCGAATAACCCGAAGCGCTTGCCTTCCTTACCAGGCATCGCCGACTTGACGATACCGTTGGTGAAATCGATCAGGTACTCCAGGGCGTTCTGCCTACCGTTGGGCCGAATTGTCGGCTTGCGGGCCAGCCAGAATACCAGGAAGAAAATGATCACACAGGAAACCAAAATTGCCAGGTCATTCGCCAAGTTAAAGCGCAGCCCCATGAAACTCACTATGGGATAGCTTTCGTTCACAGAATTCACCTCCTTACAACTCGCAAAAAGACGTATGTATAACTGCATGCGGATTAGGCGGGCCTAATATGTGGAATTGCCGGATACTCATCCTTCAAAACACACAGATTACTCTATCACCTTTACCCCCAAAAAACAAAACACACACGACACTTTTCACAACTTTTCACACCCGTTTTTCATAATTTTTTTCAAACGGAAAGCGCCGCCATGTCTCAAGTCTGCCAGATTTTCCAATCTGTCGCTCAAGCCCGCTCGTGCCACTTGGTAAACTTTTCAGGCTGGCCGCCGGTTTCTTCCAACCGCCCCATCAAAAAGGCGACCCGCAATGCTGGCCGCCTTTAGAAAAACTTATTTTGTTCCGAACAACCGGTCACCGGCATCACCGAGCCCCGGTACGATGTAGCCGTCTTCGTTCAGATGATCATCCAGCGCCGCCGCGTAGATGTCAACGTCTGGGTTGGCTTCCTGAACGGCTTTGACCCCTTCAGGCGCCGCCACCAGGACAACCAAGCGAATGCTTTGCGCGCCACGCTTCTTCAAGGCTTCAATCGCCATGTTGGCGGAACCGCCAGTGGCCAGCATCGGATCGACAATGATCATGTCACGCTGGTCAATGCCATCTGGCATCTTGACGAAGTACTCGTGCGGCTTCAGGGTCTTCTCATCGCGGTACATCCCAACGTGCCCAACTTTGGCGGCAGGGATCAGACGCAAAACGCCGTCGACCATGCCCAGTCCAGCGCGCAGGATCGGCACAACGACCAGCTTCTTGCCGGCCAGTTCCTTTTGGGTGGTCTTGCCCATCGGGGTTTCAATTTCAACGTCCTTCAGCGGTAAGTCACGCGTGATCTCGTAAACCATCAATTCAGCGATTTCGTTTGCGATCTCTCGGAACTCCTTGGTCCCCGCGTTCTTATCGCGGATCAAGGTCAGCTTGTGTTGAATCAACGGGTGATTCAAAACAGTAAATTTGCCCATGCAGAAAGGCCCTCCTTTTGATGTGGCGCATGCGGCCTTTGCCTAAAAAAATCACGACTCGGGGAGTCGTGATTACAGCGGGTTCCGCTTGCTTTCCGGCTTTCGCCGTAACCTTTCCTATGATAAAGGATGACGACCGGTCAGCGCAAGGGTAGATTGCCGAATCTGGTCAAGTTTTTCCTGATCATCCCGATTGGCAAGGGCCTTAGAGATGAGGTGCGCCACTTCAAGGCAATCCTCCTCGTTAAACCCGCGCGTGGTGATCGCCGCGGTACCAACCCGCAGGCCGGACGTCTTGAAGGGGCCGTTTTGCTCGCCAGGCACCTGATTCTTATTTGCGGTGATCATGACCGTATCCAGCAGATCCTGAACCTCGCGGCCGGTCATCCCGTACCCGGTGACATCCAGCAGCACCATATGGTTGTCGGAGCCGCCAGAGATCATTTTCAGGCGGGAATCTTCAGCAAATCCCCTGCACATCGCCTGCATGTTTTTAACAATTTGGGCGGCGTAATTCTTGAAGTCGGGCTGCAGGGCTTCGCCTAAAGCGACCGCCTTGGCGGCAATCACATGGTCGAGCGGTCCGCCCTGGATCCCCGGGAAGACCGCGGAGTTGATGGCCTTGCCGTACGCTGCCTTGGCAAGAATCATCCCGCCGCGCGGCCCGCGCAGCGTCTTGTGCGTGGTCGTGGTCACCACATCCGCGTAAGGCACCGGATTCATGTGCGCCCCACCGGCCACCAGGCCCGCGATGTGTGCCATATCGACCATCAAAAAGGCCCCAACGTGATCGGCGATATCGCGGAACTTGGCAAAATCGATTGCCCGGCTGTAGGCACTGGCACCAGCCACAATCAGGCGCGGCTGCACGGCTTCAGCCTGCTCAAGAATCTTGTCATAGTTCAGCCGACCAGTTTCCGGATCGAGGCCATAGTGATAAAAGTGATAGGTCTGGCCCGAGAAGCTGACCGGGCTGCCGTGCGTCAGGTGCCCGCCATCGGTCAGATCCATGGCCAGCACCTTATCGCCATCCTTGAGAAAGGCGCGGTACACGGCCATGTTCGCGCCGGAGCCGGAATGCGGCTGCACGTTGGCATACTCGGCACCGAACAGCTGCTTGGCGCGATCGATGGCCAGCTGCTCGATCTCATCGATGTACTGATTGCCGCCATAGTAGCGGTGCTTGGGGTACCCTTCGGAATATTTGTTGGTCAACACGCTGCCCTGCGCGGCGCGGACCGCGGGACTGACAATGTTTTCCGAGGCGATCAACTCAATGTTTTGCTGCTGGCGGCGTTCCTCGTTTTCAATCGCGCCGAAAACGGCTGGGTCATACTGTTTGAAATCCATGTGGCGGCTCCTCCTTATGGCGACTGCGGCGATTGGTCAAGACCAGTATACCAACCCCTAGAAGCGGCGTAAACATTCGGGACTCAACCCTTAATCCGATTTTTTTGAAATTTTCATGGTCCCTTCACTCAAAATTTCCGAACAAAAAAGCCGCACGTAGCGGCTGAAGACTCAGGCTGGCTGATCCGGATCAAAATGGTCGTTGCCCGCCGACTTGTTCAAGCGGTTCATGTACGCCGTACCCAGGCCCTCCTGACCAAACGCCTCGGCCAGGATGACCGTGACCGTCGGGTGCAGGTCAAACCACCGCAAACCGGCAAACAGGTTGTGCGTCGCCGAGGTGACATCCCGCCCCAAACTGTACGTCGGCACGGCAGAAGGGACATCCGTCAGCAGGTCGTCGGTGGCCAGAACGCCAAACGGCTGTCCTTGACGCTGTGCCCACTTGAGCGCTGCGGGAAAATCGGCAGGATGGTCCACAATCACGACCTGGGCGCTCGGTGCGTAATGCTTGTACTTCATCCCTGGCGCCTTTGGGGTCTCTTGGGCGCCGACCTTGTGGTGGTCGGACTGCACCTCACCGATTACCGGCGCCAGCAGCTCCGGAGTGATTTTCCCCGGACGCAGGATTGCCGGCGGGGTCACGGTCATGTCAATCACGGTCGACTCAACGCCCACGGTGGTCGGCCCATCGTCTAGGATCCCGGCGATTGCGCCGTCAAAATCGTGCAGGACATGTTCAGGGCGGGTCCCACTGGGCTTACCAGAGATGTTCGCTGACGGGCCAACGATTGGCCGGCCGGCAAGCGTGATCATCTGGCGCGTCAACGGGTTGGCTGGCATGCGAAACGCGGCCGTCTGCAAACCGCCGGTGACGACCATCGACAACTTGCCTGGCAAAATATTTAAGATGATGGTCAGCGGCCCTGGCCAAAACTCATCCATCAACTTTTTGGCCGCTGGCGTGATGGTCGCAAACTGCGCCACCATTTCAGGCCCGGCTACCGTGACAATCAAGGGGTTGTCCGCCGGGCGGTGCTTGGCCTGAAAGACTTTCTCCACCGCCTTGGGATCGGTCGCATCAGCGCCAAGCCCGTACACCGTTTCGGTGGGAAACGCGACTACTTCGCCGGCCTTAATTAACGCTGCCGCCTGCGCCACTTCATCTTTTTCAAATACTTTGGTTTCCATCGTTGTGCTCCTTTAAACCCAATTAGAATTGAAGCTTCACCATCCGCGGCTGCCCTGCCATGTCGTGTTTAAACGTCGCCTGCACATGCGGCAGCCGCTCGCTAAACAGCTGTGCAAGTGCGGGCTGCTGACGATAGCCGAACTCAAGGTAAGCGGCACCCCCTGGCGTCACGTGTGCCTCGATCTGCTCGGCAAACCGCTGAAACAGTGCCAGCCCATCATCATCGGCGAATAACGCCAAGGCCGGCTCGTACTTCAGCGTGCTTTGATCCATCACTGGCGTCTCCGCCCGACTAATGTATGGCAGATTGCTGATCACGAAATCAAACCGCTGAGGCAAGGATAAAAATAAATCACTTTGAACAAACTGCACGCGCCGAGCCAGCCTGGCCGCATTTTCATTGGCCACCGCAAGCGCAGCGGCGGAAACGTCGCTAAGCGTCATCGCGGTGTGCGGCAGCTGCTTGGCCAGCGTGAGGCCGATAGCTCCGGAACCGGTACCCAAATCCAGCCCAGTGCGAGCCGTCCTCTGGTCCGCAGCCGCCCACGCGACCAACTCTTCCGTCTCAAACCGCGGAATTAACACTGCCGGCGTCACCTTGAACAGATCGCCGTAAAACGGTGCCACCCCAACAATGTACTGCGCTGGCTCGTTGCGCCCCAGCCGCGCGACATCTTGTTCAAACTGGGCAAGGGCTGGGGCTGGCAGCTCATCCCGGTCGTGAAGCCGCAACTGACTGGGGGTAAAATCAGCTCGCATTTCTAGCACATACCGCGCCCCATCCGGGTCAACGCCTTTGGCTGAAAGCACAGAAGACGCCCACCTGAGCGCCTCCCCGTATGTTTTACTCATCGATTTGTTCCATCTTGTTGGTCTGATCTTGAACGATCAGTGCGTCGATGATCTCATCGAGTTCGCCGTTCATGATCCGGTCCAGCTTGTTGAGCGTGAGACCAATGCGATGATCCGTCACCCGGTTTTGCGGGTAATTGTAGGTGCGGATGCGTTCGGAACGGTCCCCGGAGCCGATAGCGGTCTTGCGCTTTTCAGCGTACTCGCTTTCGTTTTGGCTTTCGTAGTAGTCGTAAACCCGTGAGCGCAGGATCTGCATCGCTTTGACGCGGTTTTGCTGCTGGCTGCGCTGGTCCTGCATGGTCACGACAATCCCGGTCGGCAAATGCGTCATCCGCACGGCTGAGCTGGTTTTGTTGATATGCTGACCACCGGCACCACTGGAGCGGTAGACGTCGGTGCGGATATCCTTGGGGTCGATTTCCAGATCGACCTCATCATACTCGGGCATGACCCCGACCGTCGCCGTCGACGTGTGGACCCGGCCAGCGCTTTCGGTCACGGGCACGCGCTGCACGCGGTGCGCCCCGTTTTCGTACTTCAGCTTAGAATACACGTTTTGCCCCTGAATCAGGACGGACACTTCTTTGTAGCCGCCAACTTCCGTGGGGTTTTCGTCGATGATCTCGGTGGTCCAGCCCTGGCGCTCGGCGTACTTCATGTACATGGACAACAAATCGCCCGCAAACAGGCTGGCTTCATCGCCGCCGGCCGCGCCGCGAATTTCCATGATGATGTTCTTATCGTCATTAGGGTCCTTCGGCAGCATCAGCGTCTTGATTTCTTGTTCAAGCTGCTCCAACTGAGGGTTAAGGTCATTCAGATCCTCTTTGGCCAGCTCGGTGAGGTCCTCATCCTTGCTTTCCCGCAGCACTTCCTCGCTTTCGCTGATGTCCTGCTTCACTTGTTTGTATTTCTTGTAGGCGGCCACCACGTCGCGCATCCCGCCTTCCTCTTTGGAAAGCTCAAGGTAGCGCTTGGTGTCATTGATAACCGCCGGGTCGGAAAGCAGTTCTTCCAGCTCCTCATAGCGGCCAATCAGCCCGTCTAACTGGGTAAAAATCTTATCCATAAAATTCCTCCATTAAAATGACCACGACGCCTGGTCTAGGCTTTCAGCTTTTCCGGCGGGAAGTAGTAGTGGTGCCGGCAAACCGGAAAATAAGCCTCATTACCGCCGATCATGATCTGCTCGCCTTCGTACACCGGCTTGCCGGCATGCACCCGCAGGTTCATAGTCGCCTTTTTGGCGCAGAACCAGCAGATGGTTTTCATTTCCTCGATTTTATCCGCGTAGGTCAGCAGATACTTTGACCCCTCGAACAGTTCGTTGCGAAAATCATTCTTCAGCCCAAATGCCATCACTGGAATGTGCAGCTCGTCAACGACTCGTGCGCACTCAAAGACGTGGTGCTTCTTCAGAAACTGCGCCTCGTCGATCAGCACACAGTAAGCATGCGGATCGAGCTTGGACACGAGGTCGAAAATGTTCGTGTCATCGTCGATGGCCTTGGCCGGCCGCTCCAACCCGATGCGGCTGGAGATAATGCCGACGCCTGAGCGGTCGTCCACCGCAGAGGTCAAGATGATGACGTTCTTGTGCTGCTCCTCGTAGTTATGCGCGACTTTTAAGATCTCAATGCTTTTGCCTGAGTTCATCGCACCATAGCGGAAAAACAATTGTGCCATAAGGGCCTCCCTAGGCAGGAAAACACCCTGCCGCTTAAAATTCACCTTATCCAGTATAACGGAATCTTTACCATAATAACATGGTCCCAGGCAGAATCGCGGGGCGGCTATGCTATGATAGTAGCTGCAAAACTAAAAGAGAGAGGCCTTCGACATGCCATCTTTAAAAAGCCAATTCGCGATCGCGGCCGGGCGCCTGAGCTACTGGTACCTGCACAAGTTCCGCCACGGCGGCTCTGCCTACCCGGGCAAGCTCGCGACCAAAATCGACCCGGACGTGCTCGCCAGTTTGGGCCAGGACCGCGACACCATCATCGTCACCGGCACTAACGGGAAAACCCTGACCACCGCGCTGATCGTCAAAGTGCTTGCCCAGCAGTACGACGACATTTTGACCAATCCCACCGGCTCAAACATGCTGCAAGGGATCATTGGCGCCTACTTTGCCCACAAAGAAAAGCCTAACGCCAAGCACAAAATTGCCGTCCTCGAAGTCGACGAGGCCAACGTGGCACCGGTCGCCCGCTACCTGCACCCGAAGGCCTTCGTCATGACCAACATCTTCCGCGATCAGATGGACCGCTACGGTGAGTTTTACACCACCTACGCCAAGATTCTGCGCGGCGTGAAAGCCAACCCCAAGGCGCTGGTCATCGCCAACGGGGACGCGCCTATTTTTTCCTCACGGGAGCTGGAAAATCCGCTGCGCTACTACGGCTTTGCGCTCGCAGAAGACGCCGAAAAGGACATCAAGGCCCCGGCCAATACCGACGGCGTGCTCTGCCCGGTGTGTGAGCACATTTTGCACTACCATGGCATCACCTACTCGAACCTGGGCAGCTTCTTCTGCCCGAACTGCGGCTTCAAGCGGCCAGTGCTGAATCACCAAGTCACCGCGGTCACCGAGCAGACCCCGACGGCCTCAAAGTTTGAAATCGACGGCCACCCCTACCGCTTGTCGGTTGGCGGGACCTACAACATTTACAACGCCCTAGCCGCCTATGCAGTGGGCGCGGAGTTCGGCATCACCCCTGAGCAGATCGCCAAGGCCTTCAGCTACGACGAAAAAGTCTTCGGCCGCCAGGAACAGATCAAGATTGGCCAAAAGAACGTCACCTTGATCTTGGTTAAAAATCCGGTCGGACTCAACGAAGTCCTGAGCATGATCCAGCGGCAAAATCAGCCGTTTGCCTTCGCCATGCTGCTCAATGCCAATTACGCAGACGGCACGGACACCTCCTGGATCTGGGATGGCAACTTGGAGCAGCTGGTTCAAAGCGGTCTGGCCACCTCTTACATGGTCGGCGGCGAGCGCTACAAGGACATCGCCTTCCGCATGCAGGTGGCAGGCGTTGACCCGGCGGTCTTGACCACCAAGCCCAACTTGGATGACGTCATCGCCTACCTGAAAAACGTCCAGGAAGACCAAATCTACCTGCTCGCCACCTACACGGCGGTCTTGCAGATGCGAGAAAAATTCAGCCAGGCCGGCTTGATCAAAGCAGGCTTCTAACTGTTAACACTCAAAAGCCCCGCTGCCAGCGTGCTTCCGAAACTCGGAACGCACTGACAGCGAGGCTTTTTAGGCGACAATTATTCTTCTTCGCCCGGGGTGGAAGTGATCATCATCATCTTGCCGGTAAAGGTCCAAGACTTGATCTGGTTGGGAATGATGAAGTGGGTGCCCTTCTTGATCGGGTAGGACTGACCATCCGCTTCGATCGTCCCTTCGCCGTCCAGCACGGAAACCAGGGTGTAAGGCGCCGTTGGGGTCTGGGTCAGCTTGCCATCCAAGTCGATCTTGTAAACGGAGAAGAACTTGGAGATTGGTGCGGTGACAAACGTGGTGATTGTCGCGTCATCCTTCTGCTCACTGGTGATGTTGAGCTTCGGATCCTGGCTCGGTACGGTGGTGGTGTCAATGCTCTGCTGCAAGTGCAGTTCGCGCTTCTTGCCATCCTTGCCCACGCGGTCGTAATCGTACAGACGGTAGGTGGTGTCTGAGCTCTGCTGCGTCTCCAGCACCATGATGCCCTTGTTCAGCGCGTGAATGGTGCCGCTTGGAACGTAGACAAAGTCGCCGGTTTTGACTGGCACCTTGCGCAAAAGTTTGTCCCACTCGCCCTTGTGGATCATGTCGGCGAGCTCTTCGCGGGTCTTGGCGTGGTGGCCGTAAATCAGGTACGAGCCTGGTTCGGCAGAAATGACGTACCAGCATTCCGTCTTGCCGAGCTCACCTGGGCGCTCGTGCGCGGCAGCGTAGGCGTCATCCGGGTGGACTTGGACCGACAGGCTGTCGTTGGCATCCAGGATCTTCGTCAGCAGCGGGAAGACCTTGGCCTTTTGATGGCCAAAGTAGTCCTGGTCTTCTTTCCACGCGACGTCGAGGGTCTTACCCTTCAGCGGGCCGTTAGCGATCACGTCAGGGCCGTTCGGATGCGCTGAAATGGCCCACAGCTCGCCGATCTTGCCGTCTGGGATCTTGTAGCCAAACTCGGTTTCAAGCTTGCGCCCGCCCCAGATCTTTTCGTGAAATACGGGTTCTAGAAAAATTGGTTCCGTCAATGAAATTTCCTCCCCATTACATTTCTATCAATGCATTTATCGAATCCAGTTTAACACAGCGGCCAGTGTCATGAATGCGCCGCCATGAAATTCGCAACTAATTCGTCGCGCAGGGTCAAAAACGCCAAGTTGGGCTGTGGGTGCACCCGGTTGGCCAACACAATCAGCGCCTCTTTTAGCTGCGGCTGAATCAGCCAGAACGTGCCGGTGTACCCGGTGTGGTACAGCCAAAGCCGATGGCCGGCGTCCTCACGCAGGTCCCAGCCCAAACTGCGGCCAAGGTGATTGGTAGTCTCGTCTTGCAAGATGGTCGCAAACGCGCGCGGCCAGGCGGCACTTTGACGCTGGCCAAGCGCAAATTCGCTGAACCGGATCAAGTCATCCAGGCTGGCAAACAGGCCCGCTGAACCGCTGTGCTCGCGGAGAATCGCGGCTTTGGGATCGTGCACGAGGCCTTGGCGCAAGCCGGCCTCAGGAGAATAAGTCGTCGGCACGCAGCGGCTGGGTTCGGGGCTGAAGGTCGCACCTGTCAGCCCCAGTGGGGTCAGCACGCGCTGCTGAATCAGCGGCTGGATCGGCGCCTGGTAAATATTTTCCAGCGCCCAGCCGACTAAAAGCAAGTTCACATCACGATAAACGACCTCTCGATCGCATTCGGTCGTCACCTTCAGTTGCGAGATCAGCGCCTGGCGCAGGGCCTTGGGCGCAAGCTCATCGCGGTGCGGGATGTAACCTTCTAGCCCCGAGGTGTGCGTGAGCGCCTGCCGGAAGGTCGTCGGCTGGTGAAATTCGGGCAGATACCGCCGGATTGGGTCATCAACGGCGACTCGTCCTTCGTCTACCGCCTGCAAAAAGACTGTCGTGGTGCCAATCACCTTGGTCAAAGACGCCAGGTCATAGAGTGCGCCCGACTTCAGCGGGGTGGGAGCCGGGACCCAGGTGGCCTCGCCTGCCACCATCAAAGTCTGAACGCCGCTATGCAGCCATGCGGCGCTCACCCCTGGAGCGGTTTGCTCTTCAATAATTGCCGATACTGCCTTCATTACATCCATCAGTCCGCCTCCAATACGCCCTAGTATACCGCGCCTAACAAAAAGCCGACCAGTGTTGGTCGACTGTCGTCACGCGATTGAAAACCAGAGCGTCAGGTGATTCGGGCCATCAATCATCAGGTAATCATTGACGGCATCGTACTTGAAATCCGTCCACCCGCGTGTTTGAAGGTTGAGCTTAAGCAGATTCATCATGCTGTGATTAGGAATGATCACACTGACATAATGGGCCCCGACAGCCTTGGCCGGCCTTGGTCCAATCGCGCGTTTGATGACCTCAATGCCAAAATGCATGGTGTTGTCGCCAATCGTCAGATAAGCCCAGCTGGCCGTTTTCTGTTGCAAGATAAACCCCAGCGTGTGTTGGACATGATCGACCGTTTCATCCAGCACCGGCGTTTCCACCACCAGCCGCCCGATGAACGTCGGCGGCGGCAAAATTGGGGCGCGCGCAGGCGGCTTTGGCAAACGGGGCGAGGGCATGGGCTTGCCCGCCGCGTCTGTAAAATTGTACCCGTGCCCAACCACCAGGCGCGGCCCTTCATCGTACTCAAGAATGACCCCGGTCCCTTCCGGATCAGTCAACCGCACGCCGCGGCTAAAGCCCGTTTTAAACCACCCGCTGACCGGCACGCCCTGGGCCTTAAGCCACGCCACTTGCTTGAGCACCACCGGCAGCGTCGGCACAGACAGCGCAAAGGCACTGAGGCCCGCAGTCGGCTTACTCGCCATGGTGCCGCCGTCTTCCAGCAGTAACAGCACCCGATGATTGGCCTGAAGCCCCAGCAGCACCTGGTGGCGGCCGTCCTGCAAGATCTCCAGGCCCAACATTTTCACGTACCACGTCCGCATCACGCTCAGATCGTGCACTCGCAGCGCCACAAAGCCAATACGCGACGAGGGATTCAGCATCATCTGTGTCATCTGCTCACCTCCTGCCGATTTGGTTTATAGCATAAGCGAGTTTGCCAAAAAGGGCACGGATTTTGACTCGCAGCAAAAAAACTCCCACCAAGCGAACAAGCCGCTTGGTGGGAGTTATTCGTCCCTCTTTTAAATTGTGGTACTGCCACTGAACTGACTGTTATACAGGTCAGCATAGAAGCCATTTTTCGCCATCAAGGTGTCGTGGTTACCAGTCTCAACAATCGAGCCGTGGTTCATCACGATAATGTTGTCGGCATCGCGAATCGTCGACAGCCGGTGGGCGACCACGAAGCTGGTGCGGCCCTTCAGCAGGCGACTCATCGCGTGCTGAATGTGCACTTCGGTCCGTGTATCAACCGAACTGGTGGCTTCATCAAGGATCAGGATCTCAGGATCGGCGACAAACGCCCGGGCAATGGTCAATAGCTGCCGCTGCCCTTGCGAAATGTTGGACGCGGATTCGTTCAAAACCGTGTCGTAGCCCTTCGGCAGCTGGCGAACAAAGCTGTCCACATGGGCCGCCTTGGCCGCATTGAGAATCTCTTCGTCAGTCGCGTCTTCGCGGCCGTACTTCAGGTTGTCCCAAATGGTGCCGGTGAAGAGCCAGGTGTCCTGCAGGACCATCGCGTAGTGCTTGCGGACATCCTCGCGCGTCATGTCACGAATGTCTGTGCCCCACATTCGAATGGAACCACCGCTGACATCGTAGAAGCGCTCGAGCATGTTGATGACCGTGGTCTTACCGGCCCCAGTCGGCCCAACAATGGCAATCATCTGGCCCGGTTCAACGGTCAAGTTGTAATCCTTCATCAGAATTGGGCTGTTTTGGTAGCCAAACTTGACGTGATCCATGACCAGCGGGTGCTTGTCGCCTTCGATTGGCGTCACGCCAGACTCAATGTCTTCCATCTCGGGCTCGTCGATGACCTCAAAGACACGCTCAGCCGAAGCAATCGTGTTTTGAATGGTGTTGGCCAAGTTGGCCAGCTGCGAAATTGGCTGGGAGAACTGCTGGGTGTACTGCAGGAAAGCCTGCACGTTCCCCAGGGTGACTGTTCCGTTAGAAACCGAGATGCCACCGAAGATCGCCACAAACACGTACCCGAGGTTATTCAGGAACGTCATTAGCGGCATGATAATCCCAGAGACAAACTGCGCTTTCCAGGCCGAATCATAAAACGCCTGATTTTCCACTTCGAAGGCCTTCATCGCGTCTTCTTCGCGGTTGAACGACTTCACGATGACTTGGCCGGCGTAATTTTCTTCGACATAGTTGTTGAGCAGCCCAAGGGCCTTCTGCTGGCCGGCAAAATACTTCTGCGAACGCGGCGCAACAATGCCCACGATGACCAGACTCAGCGGGATCGTGACGAGCGCGATCAGCGTCAGCTTCCAGGAAATCGTCAGCATCATCCACAAGGTCCCAATGAACGTGAAGGTACTGGTGACCAGCTGAGTCAGACTCTGCTGCAGCGTCGAGGCAATGTTATCCATGTCGTTGATGGCACGGGACATGATATCCCCATTGCTGTGCGTGTCGTAGTAGTTGATCGGCAGCCGCTGCATCTTGGCCTTGAGCTCCTTGCGCAGGTCGTAAACCGTGCGCTGAGAAATGCGGGTCATGATGAACTGCTGCATGAACGAGAACAGTGCCGACGCCAGGTACATGAAGATCACAAGGATCATGATGTCCTTGATCTTGTCAAAATTGATTGGGAACTGGCTCATCGGGATGCCCGCTTTTTGCTGCGCGACCCCTTTCATGTAACCCTTAAAGATTTCCGTGGTCGCTTCCCCTAAAATCTTCGGCGTGCGGATCTGGAAAATCGTGGAGGCGATGGCAAAGAGCATGACCACCACAATCCCAATCAAGCGGGATTTCATATAACCAAACAGGCGGAAGGTGGTGCCCCAGAAATTCTTCGGCTTTTCGACCACGCCGCCGCGAGCGCCTGGTCCATGACCGCCGCCTGCTGGCCTGGTTGAAGTTGTGCGATTCGTTTCAGCCATTATTTTTCATCCCCTTCGCGAATTTGTGAGTTAACAATTTCCCGGTAAGTCTCGTTGTTGGCCTTCAGCTCGGCGTGCTTGCCGCGGCCAACCATCTGGCCGTTGTCCAGCACGACGATCGTGTCGGCATCGGCAACCGTCGACACCCGCTGACCGACAATGACCACAACGCGCTGCGAAATCTTTTCGTCGTCCTTGAGCGCCTGCCGCAGCTCGGCGTCCGTCTTGAAGTCCAGCGCAGAAAACGAATCATCGAAGACGTAAACGGCCGCGTCTTTGATCAGCGCTCGCGCAATCGCTAGACGCTGCTTTTGGCCACCAGAGAAGTTATCCCCGCCCTGTTCGACTTTGTAGTCCAACCCTTCCGGATTGGCCGCAATGAAGTCTTTAGCCTGGGCCACTTCCAGCGCGTGCCAGATTTCGTCGTCCGTCGCGTCATCGTTGCCGTACTGCATGTTGGAACGGACCGTCCCGGAAAAGAGGTTGGCCTTTTGCGGCACAAACGCAATTTTGCGGTGCAGTTCGGCCAGATCCACGTCCTTGACGTTCATTCCGTTCACTTTGACTGCCCCTTCTTCCACGTCATAGAACCGCGGAATCAGGTTAACCAAAGTACTTTTACCAGAACCGGTACCGCCAATAATGGCTAGCGTCTGGCCGGCCTTCATATCGAAATCGACGCCTTGCAGCGCTGGCTCCTCGGCCTCGTGATAACGAAACTGCACATGGTCAAACTGAAGCTCGGGAGTGGTCTCCGCAAAAGGTGTTGGGTTGGCCGGCGACTTGACCGTCGTCGTTTGGTCCAGCACTTCATTGATCCGGACCGCCGAAGCCTGCGCCCGGGGAATGAAGACGAAGATCATCGACAGCATCATGAAGCTCATCAGGATCTGCATCGCGTAGGTAATGAACGCGATCAGGTTCCCAGTTTGCATCGCTTGGGCCGCGATCAGATGGCCGCCCCACCAGTCGATGGCAATGTTGGTCCCGGACATGATCAGCGTCATGACCGGCATCATCATCGCCATGATGGAAAAGACCTTCACGGCGTTGTTGGTGTAATCCTGGTTGACCCCTTCAAACCGGTCCTGTTCGAATTGGTCCTGCCGAAACGCCCGGATAACCCGGACCCCGGTCAGGCCTTCGCGAAAGACCAAGTTGATGTTATCGGTTTTTTGCTGCATGCCGCGGAACAGCGGCACGGCAAACTTCATCACAATCCCGATGAAAATCGCCATGATTGGCAGCACCACCAGAAAAATCAACGTCAGGGTGTGGTTCTTCTGGTAAGCCAGGAAACTCGCGCCGATCAGCATGATTGGTGCCATGATCATCATGCGCAAGATCATGACCCAAACGTTTTGAATCTGCGTCACGTCGTTGGTGGTTCGGGTGATCAGACTGCTGGTCCCAATTTGGTCCATTTCATCATGGGAGTAGTTGATGACCTTGCGATAAACGTCAGAGCGAATGCGCTGGCCCAATTTCTGGGACACGCGCGCCGCCAGAAAGACGTTGCAGATGGCGGCTAAGGCACTGATGACCGCAAAGGCGATCATTTTGAACCCTTCCTGCCAGATGTAGTTAATGTTGCCGGTGGCGACCCCGTTATTGACGATGTCGGCAGTCAAGTTAGGCAGGTAGAGGCTGGTGATGACCTGAATGATCATGAACACCACCGCCCCGGTGATCTGCGCGGCTGACACCCGGCCTTTGGCTAATTTAATCATGTACTTCCTCCTCTGCTATCGCGACGCCGTACTGGAGCCAGTTCAGCATCTTTGCCATTCGCGCCTTCAGAGCGGTCGTGGTCACGTTCTCACCGTTTTTGCGGCGGCTGTAATAATAACCGATTGATTGCATAAAGACCCACATCACCTGCCGAAACAGCATCGCGACGTCCTCGTCGGATTTGACCTTCAGCTTGCTACGATCAAGGTGTTCCAGTGTGTAGTCAAGAAACACTTTTTTATGCGGCTGCGCGGGTGCCGTCTTTTTGGGCATCGAGCTAAAATGTGCCGCGTTATGGAAGTCCATATACAAAAAGACGTTGGCATAAAACTCGCGGTGCGGCCCCTTCAGCAGCTTCTCGACGGCTTTGTCAAAGAAATCTGCCGCCATGCCAAACAAATCCCCGTCATGGGCTTGCATGACCTGCTTGTACAGGTCTTCAGTCTGCGTGCGGGTCCGGTCCAGCAAATAAAAAAAGATGTCGCTTTTATCTTCAAAATACTGGTAAAAACTGCCGCGCGGAATGCCGGCGTCCTTAATGATATTCGAGATGCTCGCGTCTTGGAACGACGCGCGGGAGAACTCATCATAGGCCGCCTTGATCAGCCGTTTGCGTTTCGGTTCCGCCAGCCGGAAAAATGTTGGTTTTGGCATACGGACTCCTTTCTCAAAAATGACATTATGTCATGTGACAACTTGTCATTATACGCGCTCCCGGTCAAAAAACAACCGTGATTTGACTCGTTTTCAGAAAATGTTGGCAAAAAAACGCTCCGCGGTCGCAGCACGAGCGATCGCGGAGCGGAGCAGAGGTTAAGCATGATCTGCGGGCACTGCTGTCGGCCCGGCAAGCGCCAGAATCTGCTTTGGGGCGGTCAGGTTAACACCGCGCACCACCCACTGGTCGCCGGTCACATCAACCCGCGTGACAGACGTGTTTTTGAGCAGCGTCACCGGCAGCTGGTCTGGGGCCAGCTCGTAGACCAACGCGCTCAAACTAACGCCGTGGGCCACGATCAACACATTGGCATCAGGCTGATTGGCGGCGACGATTTCGGCGAAGGCTTGACGAACGCGGGCAATCAGCTCATCCAGCGTTTCCGCTTGGCCAGTGTCATCCATGGCGTGAAAGTTGCGCACCAGCGTGCGAAATTGTGGGGCATCCAGCCACATTTTGGCAAAGGCGCGCACGCCAAAGCGCTTCGTCGTTTTGCGCATCAATTTCATGTTGCTCATGCCTTCGTTGCCACCGAAGTAGTATTCGCGCAGCCCGGCCTTTTCCTGAAGCACCGGCGCGTCCGCATGCTCAGCCAGGATAGCCTTGGCCGTCTCAATGGCGCGTCTGCGATCAGAGCTGTACGCCGCATCAAAGTGAATCGGCTTGAGCAGGTCACCCAGGGCCGCGGCGGCCTCCTCGCCTCTGGCAGTCAGCTTCGCATCAGTCACCCCTTGCAGCTTCTGGGCCCGGTTCATCTCGGTTTCACCGTGTCGCACCAGGTACAAATGAACGGTCATCTAAAGGCCCCCTTTCTATACTTTCCACTAGTTCCATGTTATCATATTCGGCAGTAATTCCACTCAGGCTGAAGACGGAGGTAGCTGGTTTGGACCTGGCAACGCAAGTACTCGCATACATTAAAACGCATCCGCAGCAAACCACCATCATTCGCCGCGGCTACCAAAACACGATTGGCTTCCGGCTCAAAGACACTCTGATTTTTCCCGACCTGCACGAATGGTTCCCGGAAAATCGACTGAATGCCTTCCCGCTGGCAAGTGAGTTCCTGTCGCATCACCGCCGCTTGGTGCATTGGCTGGCCGAAGTGATCGATCCGGACGAGCCGCCTGAGCCCAAGGCCATCTGGCTGACTTTCAGCCATGTGACTGCCGCCAAATTCCTGTACGTTGAGGTCTCCTTTGAATAAGCAAATCGCGGCGCTGCGCACGCGCGCCGTACAGGCGGCCATTATGGCAATGCTGCTTTGGGCCATGCGCATCTTACTCAATTGGCCGTGGTTGCTGTTCGTGGTTCTGGCTGCCATTGTGTATGGGCTCTTCTGTTTCGGCTACGCGATTTTCCTGTGGACCATTCGGAAAAAATAAGATTCAGGCCACTGGGTCTGAATCTTATTTTTTTGCCTTCTTTTTGCGCCCTAAGAAGACGTAATCGGCAAGTGAAATCAGCAGCGCGACCACAATCAAGATCTTGGTCCAAGTGGGGCCGAGCGACCCTCGCATGAGCCACACCACAATCAACAGCACTAAGGCGATGATTTGGTCGATAAACTGCTGCACGTAATGGTTCGGGTCTTGTTGATTGGCCATGACCAGCCTCCTCATTTTATCTTCAGTATTTTAGCACGGATGAACGCCCGTTGTCTGCCGCTGGCGGTATACTACAAGCAAACGGGAGGCGATTTGAATGAACATGGCGATCACACACGACCAGTTTCAGCTGATCAAAGCTGGCACCAAAACCATCGAGGTGCGGTTAAACGATGCCAAACGCCGCCAGCTGCGGCCGGGCAACCACATTACATTCACCGATTTGACCACGGGGGCAGAGCTGCGCGTGCAGGTGTCCGCCATTGATCACTTCGCCAGCTTCACGGCGCTTTACACGGCTTTTCCCGGGCCTCAGGTCGGCGCGGCCGTCAATGATTCAGTGGCCAAGATGACACAGGACACGTATCAGCACTATAACCCAGCGCAGGAACGGGCCACCGGTGTGCTGGCCATCCATATCAGTCTAAACTGAGCCGCCGGCCAAACTCGGGTCGGCAAGTTCAGGCCTTGAAATTGCCCGGCCGATACTTGGTGCCCTTGACCAGTTTGAAGTCGGACTTCAACCCGTTGGTGATGTACACCTTATTGTTATTGGTGACAAAAATTGCTTCAATGTCTTGATGGCGCTTCTTGTTCATATAGGCGAGCCCACCATTCAGTCCCTTGTCAAACGCGGCGTTGGACAGCGCGTCGCCATCAACGCTTTGCTTGGACACAATGGTGACCGAGGCGAGATTATTGTCATAAGGATACCCGGTTTTGGCGTTAAACAGGTAGATGTACTTATGGCCATGCGACATGAGGTACTGCTCGTATGTCCCGGCGGTCACCACTGACATGTTGGCCGCGTGAATCGTGCCCAGCGGGGTGCCGCGACTGGCCTTGGGGTCTTGAATCCCCACGGTCCACTTGCGGCCCGGGGCCTTAGGCGAGTGTCCCATGACGATGACGTTGCCACCCAGGTCAATAATGGCCGTGGTGACACCGTCTTTTTTCAGCGTCCGCCGCACTTCATCTGCGACCCAGCCCTTGGCGATCCCGCCAAAATCCAGGCGCATCCCTTTTTTCGTCAGATAAACCGTCCGCTGCTTGGCGTTGAACTGAACGTCTCGCCAGTTGACCAGGGGCAGTGCCGCGGTGATTTCCGCGGGCTTGGGAACTCGGGCGCCAGGCAGACCAATTTTCCAAAGATTGGTCACCGCCCCGATGGCCATGTCGAAGCTGCCGTTGGAATTCTCGGAAAAATACTGGGCCTTTTTCAGCAGCGGCCAAAAATCCTTGGGCACCCGCACCGGTTTGATCCCGGCGTTGGCATTGATCTTGTCCAATACCGAGCCACTGCGGGTCAAAGTGGCCTCACTGTCGATATGACGGATTGTTTTCAGCCCGTCCTTGACCGCTCCTTGCTTGCCGCTGTCGTACACCGTGACCTTGCAGATGGTGCCCAGCGAAAACTCACTGTCCGTGTACGGATTGTTGGGCCGCAGCTTGGGCGCGGCCTGCTTCTGACCGCAGCCGGTCAGCAGCAGGCCTGCCACCCCTGCGGCCAATAACGCCGCGCAACGTTTGATTTTGATCATGCTGATCCCTTCTCACTCACAAGTCTAACCGCCGGCATCCCCGTCCTCGCCAGCATTAAAAAAGCCGGACAACGTTGTCCGGCGGGATTGGGTAGATAGGGAACAGAACTACCTTCACATGGTGCTCATTGGCTGTTGATTTGCCGGCATTCTTGCTTGTGCAATTTCTTCCGCCACTCTATTTCCACTCTATAAGTTGACGTAACGAGCAAACTTAGACGCAATTTTTGACTTAGATTCATCGGTGACCGACGTGTAAATGTCCATGGTGGTTGCAAGACGCTTGTGTCCAAGTTGAGCCTGAACTTCCTTAGCCTCGATATTGCCCGCATGCGCCAAAGTGGCGTATGTGTGTCTGAAACCATGAACGGTTATCCGTTTCAGCGGATTGTCGGGGTGTTTCTTGTTGTGAGCCTTGACGATCCAGTCTAGCCATTTTTGCGGATACGTTAGCTGCAATAGATCATTGGCATCTGACGTAAAAATCAACTGATCCGCGCCCACTGGCCTCATACCTACAGCAAACAGTTCTTGCCGCTGTTCCCACTGGCGGCGCTGTAGAATGCTGATTGTCTTAGGGTCAACACTCACATTCCTGTTGCTGGCGTACGTCTTTGGTGAGTTAACCATTAGCCTATATCCGTCGCCTTCTGTGACGGTTTTATTGACTGTGATCGTACCAGCCGAGAAATCAATATCAGACCACCGTAATGCCAGAGCTTCGCCCCGGCGCATACCAGTAAATGCAAGCAGCCTAAACAGCGTATATGCCTTTGGGTTGTTGAATTCAGTGGCTGCTTCAAAGAACGTCTTCAATTCGTCTAACGCGTAGTAATTATCCTTCATCGTGGTTGCTGGCTTCTCTCGATCTACCGGCACAATGACTTTTACAGTTGGATTGCTGTATGCAATATCCATTCTGATCGCGTACTTGAATATGCGTGACACCATGCCTAAGAACTGACGGTACTTCGCAAAGCCAGCAGCGAACCACTCATTGATTGCTGTCTGACAGTCTAACGGGGTTATCTTTGAAAGTATCTTATCCCCGAACCGAGGCAAGATATGGAGCCTGAAATTATCCCGCGTTTTGACCCATGTCGATTCCCTGACCGTATTTTTATATTGTTCAAACCACGAATCATACACCTCCTGAAATGTTAACCGGTTTGATTCACTGAATCCGTGCCGCCGTTGGTTTTCTTCAAACCGCGCGGCTTTTATTTTTGCTTCAGATTTGGTGGCAAACCCCTGACGAGTAACCTTGTGTCGCTCGCCTGTCTTCGGATCTGATGCGGTGTATGCCTGAAATTTCCAAGCAGTTCCGCCAGATTTCAACTTGTAACGTGTAATTGATGCCATTTGCTTTCTCCTATCCGTCACGCTGGGCAGGCGGTGTTAGATTGGAGATTGGCGCCCCTAATTGGGGCATAAAGACGAGGTTAGCGCAATTTTTCGTTGGCCCCTAAGACGCCGCTCAACGCGATGCCTCAAAAACTATTTTAGAAACTGTTGAATCCAGTCCGTTAGATCAACATTCACAATTGAGATGCTATGATCGCTACTTAATTTATTGGTTACATGTTTATCCGGTGGAAAGAAACTATTACCGCTGACAAGAGAGAGATTTACAGGTTTACCGCCATCTTTTGACCAAGTTACTATCGCAGTGCTTCGCTGATCAATTCCGCTCAAATTACGATGGTGGTTCCCCAGAATAATAAGCGCTGTGGACAATATATTAGATGTGAGTCGTTCGCTTTCTTCATCAGTGCAGTCTCTTATGAAGTCCATAAACTTGTTTGAGTTGTCAACTAGACCGCGTAATTTTGGGTCGAGTTCATCCGCTGTAAATGCCGGAAAGACATACCCCATTATATTCCCCTTTGGTGTTTTGGTGAGGCTAATAGAAAGAGTTGCTCCAAAATAGGATGCGTCTTCCTTGTTTTCTTCAGACATATCACAAAGCTGCGCATATATTCCAATAGATAAGTCGTTCACGTCATCAGAGATGCTCTCGTTCATGCCACGAACGGTTTCAATCGAAGTAAATGCTACAATCGCGCGAGTATCATCTTTGATGATTACATTTTCAACTTTTGTATTTAGTGCCTTTATGATTGCATCCAATGTGGCAAGTTGAATTCCCTTACTATCGTTGTTTGCAATCTGAGATAGGGTTTTTCGCGAAATGCCTGTTTTTTCAGATAGCGCAGAGATTGACATGTGAGCATCAGACATAAGTTGACTGAGATTAAATTTAAGCATCATTTGCCCTCCTTAGGTACTATCATAACCACATTCAAAAAAATGACAATGATGAGTTGCAATTTTCTTAAACAGGTGTATCCTAAAGGTGTCAGATATTTAGATTTGGCAACTATGAGTTTCATCGAGGTGAGAAAAATGGCAACAAGAGCGGAGATCATTTTACCTGATGACTTCGATACGATACTGGATCATAAAATTCGGTTGGCAGTTGTTGAGGCAGTGGGCCGAATGAAGACGGAAGCGGATAAACCAGAGCGATATAAGCTTGGCGAGGCAGCTCAAGCAGCAAATATTTCCCGAAACACGCTGTCTAAGTGGATTAGAGAAGGTTTACCCGTTTCAATCGTAGGTAGTACCAAGCGCATCAAGCGAGTGGACTTAGAAAAGTTCATGGAAGGAAAAACTATTTAACTGCGCTGGGCAGGCGGGCATGTAAGCAACTTATGACAGGCGCATAGCGTCAGAAAGGCACAACATCATGAAGCTATTCAGTAAAGAAGAGATGGCACTAGACCGCGAACTCGGAGATTTGATGGATGACATTAACCTCAACATTCTAGCCATTACAGAAGACAGCAATGTCACGGTTGGCGGTAAGTATGTCCCCAACAGCGAGCTGGCAATCACGGCTGCAAAAGAGCTGCTGCGGGTATCGGAGATCCTAAAGCTGTATGAAAACGAGGAGGCCGCTGATGATTAATATCATTGTGTGGCTACTAAGCCACCCGCTCACCGTCCCAGCACTCTGCATGGCGTTCCTGATCGGGGCCGTCTGCGGCGCTTATTTTCAATTCTCGGAGGACGATCGTCATGCCAAAAATGGTTAGCACAAGGTTCGGATTTCAGTGGCGAGACTACGTGCAAGCCGATGCCGAGTGTGATCGGTACTGGCAAGCGCAAAAAGCCGAAAAGCGCTCACTGATTGAAGCCACAAAAAAATCGCCAAGAGTGGCAGCTCAAGGCGAGAAAAAGACAAGCGGAAAGATCTATATTCCTTTCTAGCTTGCCTCTAGTTAGATGCTTTTGTCAAGAAAAATGGAGGCAATTTATGATGGATATTAATGATCTGGGAGAAGTTAACGCAATTCTAACAGACGCAAGCAACATTGGCTTAGCACTATATGACAAAATTCAGGCTCTGTATGATTTATCAAGTCGCGGTATTAACAAGAAAGATGAAGGAATCGTGCTCTTCGAAGTGACGCGTTCAAGTGGTACGTATGAAGCTTTGCTTAGCTGCATGATGGATAAGATCATCGACAGCCGTCGGTTGCTAGAAGCTGGTATGAAGCAAGGTGGTGATCCCGATGCCGACAATGCTTGAGATGGCCCTCTCATACCAGCAACACGGCTTTGCCGTCTATCCCCTAGCACCAGGCACCAGAACACCGCTCAAAGGCTCACACGGGTATAAGGACGCTACCACGGACCCTAAGCAAGCCGAGGCATGGTGGGGTGAACACCCTGACTACAATATCGGCCTAGGACTTGACGGCATGCTGGTATTCGACATTGACATGGGACACAAGAGTGCCGCTGATGGCAATGAATCGCTGGCAAAACTAAGCGCTGATGGGCGCGCTGGCCAGATACCGTCTACCTATATTGAAACTACCCCAAACGGTGGACTTCATATGTTCTTCACCTATCCCAAGGAATTGAAGCTAACCAGTCGGGCCGATCTGTTCTCCAAGTCTGGAGAGAAAACCGGTCTCGATTACACGGCGCTGGGCGTGCCCGTCTATCCCAGCATGCGAGACAGCGGCATGTATAAACCACTAAAAGGCCACAAGCTGACCACGGTTGCCCCTGCTCCGCAGTGGCTGCTAGACGAGATTAACCGATATAGAGGACCCGTTGTCGGATCATACCGCACTGATCCGGATTCATGGTTTGGCAACTTCATCAATCGACTTGTAGATGGTTCAGACGAAGGAAACCGAAATCAGTGGTTGGCCAGCATTGCCGGTTCAGTCTTTCGGTCGGGTGCTGATCCAGATAACTGTGCGGATCTAATTCAAACTATCAACCAGCGCTATGTTCGCCCTCCCTTGCCTAATGGCGAGCTAGTTAAGATCATCAAGTCAATCAGCAAGCGCGAAATTGCGCGCCGCAGTTAGGGGGTGAAGCATACGGACAGCTTAAAGGAAGAACTAAACAAGTCGCCAGAGTTTACCCGGCTCAAGGCGATCTCTAAAAGCTCATTAGAACCATTTGACGTGAACAAGTATCCAGAGCCTCAAGATAAGACCGAGAAAGGTATTCGGGCATATAACAAACAGCTTGCTGCCAAGTTACCGAACTGGTTAAGAGTTTGGTTTCAAGCCGAGCAGCGCGATGAAGACGATCCCCAAAACGTAACCATTCATCGGAATATCAAGGTGGACTTTCTCACCTACGGCTACCACTTCATGGATAAAACACGAGTAGAGAGTTTTCCCGGGTTGAGTGAAGGCGCGATATATGAGCCCAGTAAAGGGACGTGGCGCACATTTGGCAAGGGTGAGTTCACTAAGACCACCGAGAGCAGAACCACCAAAGAGATGCTCAAATGGGGACTGTATCGTGAGAGTGATATTACAGGCGCCAGACGATTCTTGCAACGCATCAGCTACAACGAGGACTATGGTAAGCGATCACCATTTGATGAGAACCCACATCCAGAACTAGTTGCGTTCGCCAATGGCACATACAGCATACTGACCAATAAGATGCAGGAAAGTAGCGCTGACAATTACATGCTGAACGCCCATGAGTACGCGGTAGATCCAGATAGGGACGATTGTCCAGAGACTGAACGACTGCTTGCAGCTATGATGGGCGATGCCGCCGTCACCTTTGAAGAATTCATCGGTTATATGTTCTACCGGTCATATCACCCATTCCAAGAGTTCTTATGGCTATATGGGACTGGTGGCGAAGGTAAAAGCACTCTCATTCGTCGTATTACCAACCTTATCGGGAAAGACAACGTATCAGCATCAAAGCCGGCAGACCTCGCCAATGGAGAACGTCGTTTTGAAACGGCCAATCTATACGGCAAAGAAGCAAACATCGTGGCCGACGTTGGCACAGACTACCTCAAGAGTACAGCCGCGATCAAGTCCCTAACTGGTGGCGACTATATACCGGCCGAGTTCAAAGGCATTCAGAACTTTAAGTTTATGAACTATGCCAAGCTACTATTCAGCGCTAACGAGATGCCAGCATTCAGCGACCACAGCACCGGGTTCGCTGATCGTGTCATCGTTATCAAGATGATCAACGGCGACACCCGGCACACACACTGGTGGGATCAGTTCGACGACACCAAAATGGACGAAGAAACACCACGTTTTGCCATGAAGTGCATGCACATGTTTGCCAAGGCGCTTAAAAGCGGTGGCCTGACAAAACCTGATTCGGTAGTAAACGCAAGCCAAGAGTGGCTGGACGCAAACGACCACTTCAAAGAGTTCCTAGACCAGTATGCCGAGATCAACCTAGAAGATGATCGTGGCGAGGCCTCTACAGTGGTTACTGCCGAATACAAGCGCTTTTGCCAAGACAACAACTATATGGACAGAACGACGACACAAGCCATAACCAAGAAGCTCGATGCCTACGGAGTGAAAAAGGTAAGCAGCCGCAGAGGGTTTGACAATGACACCGGTAGTACACGACGATACATCGGTTTGCGTCTAACGGGATCACTGCTAAATCCAAGATTCAACTGAAAACAAAATGAATGCCGATATTTTCTGCACTTTGGTGACAACCTTACTCGCTCAAGGGATTAGCGCGAATATTTTTGGTGACGGGTGTCACCGAACTTCGGTGACAATCGTTCAATCCTTACGCGCTCAACGAATACAGAAAAACAAGTTCGGTGACAGTTACTATCAATCCTGTGTCACCAAAACTTCGGTGACACGTTACCGAAAATATTTGAAGTTCGGTGACAGTAGAACGTTGATATATAGGCGTTTATAAGTGCTTGTCACCGAAGTACCGAAAATTCTGCGATTTTACCAAATTATTTTGCCCGTCTGTTAGAGACAGTCGGAACACGAAAGGAAGAAAAATTATGGACACAGTATGGGAAGTATTTCATGGTCAGAGCTTGAAGCAGTTAGTTGACGATGCACATCAGGACATGCCAACGCCATATCACGCAACACATGTTAGTGTTCAGTACCTCAACAATGAAAGGGTGGTTACGGTATTGGGCGAACTCGACAAGGAGGAATAGCATGAAGAACTATTCAATTGCCCGCCTGAACAAGGTGGCTGAAATCGGTAAGACAGTCAACCACAAGACTAGCGCAGGTATTAACATCTCTACATTCGAGCCGACTGGCACCCTGTTCTATGGATCATATAACCGCACCGTTACACAGACCTACCAGATCACTGGCACAGACTTAGAGGACACCATCGCCATCGTGGTACGTCACACTGACGCGCTAGACGACAGCATGATGATAAA
>NZ_BOLT01000009.1:0-80825 GCF_016861805.1 Lacticaseibacillus sp. 53-4 | reverse complement strand
CCAGCGCCTTGAGACGCAGCCAGCAACAGGGGCTTATAGCCCCAGAGAAAACCACCCGTTCGACGGGTGGTTTTTATTGTGTTGTGGCGCCGGGCACGCTTGCGATAAGGCTGTTCAACTGTGTGAACTGCTGCGGGCGCAGATTTGGGCTAAGAATGTGTCACGAACTGTTTTATGGCTTATAATATAACTGTTGTCAATGTGTAAGCGCAAACAATATAAAACGTATCAGTTCACGCAGTGAGGCTGTTATAGGCCATTGACGATTCTGTCACCATCATCGTGGCGTCTGCCGCCGCAAGGGTGGCGTAAGCCGCAATGGCGACCGTGGTGCTAAGATGGGTCTAGGGAGCGGCAGGTCGGTTTGATTGGCTGCGGAAGTCAGCGGGAGACTTCAGGCGACTTTACTGCAAGCGTGACGCGATCATGGAGGCAGAGCAATGAGCATTGCAATCAGGTATTTTTCGAAGACCGGGAACACGGAAAAAGTGGCGCAGGAGCTTGGCGGGCACCTGAATGTTGAGGCGAAAAGCGTTGACATCCCGCTCGCCGGGCCGGTCGATCAGCTGTATTTGGGTGGTGCTATTCACATGGGCAGCATTGATAAGGAGCTGAAGGCGTTTGTGGCTCAGCTGGATCCGGCCCAGGTCAAGATGGTGACCATGTTTGGCACGTCTGGCGGTGTGATGTCGATTGGCCATGGCCTGGAAAAGGAGCTTAAAGCCAAGGGCCTGACTGTTTCCCAGGCCCGGCTGTTCCTGCATGGCCTGATGCCGAGCAAGAAGGCGCTCAGCGACGATGAAAAAGAAAAGATTGCCGCGTTTGCGCAGCAATCTTCCAAATAAGTCTAGATTGACTTTAACTGAGTTTGCTTCAACCAGGCGACAGGCGAGGAACTTTTCTCGCCTGTTTTGATTAGCCCTCAGTGTACGGGTGATCGGGATCGTCGTGCTTTTCTGGGGCACTGCTTTCAGCAGGCGCATCTGCGGCCTTTGGCGCCTCAGGTGCTGCCGGCGCTTTCGGTGCTGCAAACACGTCTGGGTTGATCCGCGAGTCCAAATTGTTTTGCGGTGCGGCACCATCATTGGGCAGCGGTTTGGACGGCAGCAGGGTGAGAATCAGAATCGACAGCGACACGGCCCATGACAGCAGGCTGGCGGCCGTTGAGTCTTTTGGCATCAGGTTGGTCGCGGCGTTGAGTGCCAGTTGAATCAGGTAGATCCACCACGGAATGCCCGCATCGCGGTAGCGGCGGATAACGATGGCGAGCGACGGGATCAGCACCGCCAGCGCAAAGACAATGACCAGCAGGAGGAAGACTACCAGGCCGATCCCCATGTGGCTAAAAATCCGCTCCGGGCTGAGGTGGTCAGGGTCGAGCCCGACCGCCGAGCCGACCACAGCGGCGATGAAGGCGATCATCGCGACAATACTCAGAATCGTCCCGAAGAGGATGGTCCACCAGTATTCACTGCGGCTTGAGCGCCCGGTAAAGTTGACGTAGTTGCCAAAAAAGGCCTTGATCGATGAAAACCCGGTGGCGCGGTAATAGCGATTGTGCGCCGTGGCTTGTTCTTGTGCGTTAGACTCGATTGCCATTTTTGCTCACTCCTTACCCAATTTTACTGAATCGTAGCATAACCCACAGCAGCGTGCAATCGCTGCCACCTAGGCGCCGTTCGTTTTGCGTGGGCATAAATGGTATACTAGAACGGATGGTGCGCTGACGCACCGCTGATTGGAGGCTGTTGCATGGACATTTTAACGTGGCGCGTGCTGCCGCCCCCATGGCGCAGAGCCAGTCGGACGCAGCTTAAGGTTTAAGGAGAGATAAATCATGACGCAAGCAATCGATTTACGTGCCGGCATGACGTTCGTGAAGGACGGCAAGCTGATCAAAGTTTTGGAAAGTAACCACCACAAGCCAGGCAAGGGCAACACCCTGATGCAGCTGAAGCTGTATGATGTGCGGTCCGGCTCGACTGTGCAGACGACCTACCGCCCGACGGAAAAAATCGAGCTGGCCGAACTGATCACCAAGCCCGCACAGTACCTGTACACGCAAGATGACACCGCCATCTTTATGGACATGGAAACTTACGAGCAGTACGAGATCCCGACGGAAAGCCTGGAATCGGAGCGCAAGTACCTGCTGGAAAACATGCAGGTCAATATCCAGTTCTACGGCACCGAAGTGATCGGGGTGACCCTGCCGAGCACGGTGAACCTCAAGGTCGTTGAGACCCAGCCTTCACTTAAAGGCGGCTCAGTCACCAACGGCGGCAAGCCTGCCACTATGGAAACCGGCCTGGTTGTGAACGTGCCAGACTTTGTTCAAGCCGGTGAAACCATCGTGGTCAGCACTCAAACGGGCAACTACGAGAAGCGCGCCTAATTATTTAGAAAGCACTGCTGCGGCAGTGCTTTTTTTGCGGGCGCAGGCGGTAAATTGGCAAGAGACGGGCAAAACTAAACTGCCCGCAACCGATTGATGAGCGGGCGATGAGAATCTAATCATTACTTCTAACAGGATTGTTAGGTTATCCGAGATGATTTCCCCGTATACTGGAAGAACAATGGGGAAGGGCGGAAAACATTGAGAAGCGAACAAAAAACCAATCAGAAATGGGGACTGGCCCTAGGCAGTGTGGGTCTGCTAGTGGTCGTCATCGGCCTTTGGACGGCCTTTCGGGTCAACCGGCCGACTGCGCAGCACGATTCGGCCAGCGGGCAGGCCGCGGCGATTCTCAAGCAGCACCCGGGCAAACCAGTCAAGATCAAGCTGACGGCCGGGCGCGGGGCGTTTTTCCTGCCTGCTGGTGAGAAGACGGTTGCGCCGGCACTGAAACAGGCAGCATCAGCCGTACTGGCCGAGCAGCCGCAGGGGGCCAAGCAGAAAATGGTGATCGTCGCCACGGAGAAAAGCCAGGCGCCGCTGGGGCTGGTGTCCCTAGCAACGCATTTTGACAGCTTGTATACGCTGGGTCACCACGAGCATCACCAGCGTCTGCAGCGGCAGCTGACGGTGACCAAAGCCGGGAAGCTGGCCAAGATTGGCGACATTGTGGCTGACGACAACGCGCGGCGCGCCGTTAACTACGCGGCGCAGACGCACGTGGCGGAGACCAAGGCGCTGGATGAAGCGCAGCTGAGCGTCCTGATGCAACAGCCGCTACTGCACTCGCTTGAGGCGACAAATTTTACGCTGACGAAGGCGGGCATGACGATCAGGACAGCAGACGGTAAGCCGAGTGCCTCGGTCCCGTATCACAAACTCACACCTTACCTGAAAGGCGCGACGCCCCAGCCGCCGAGCGGCAAGTTGATCGCGTTGACCTTTGACGACGGGCCGAACCCCAAAACGACGCCGGCGATTTTGAAGACCCTAGCGGATGCTAAGGTCAAGGCCACCTTTTTTGAACTTGGGTCTGGCATCGCCGAATTTCCGGCGGTGGCCAAAAGCGTGAAAGCGGCGGGGCATGAGGTGGGCACGCACACCTACGATCACCCATTCTTGCCTAAACTAAGTGCGGCTCAAACGCTCGATGAGATTTACGGGAAAAACCTGTGGACCTACTACCATGTTTTCGGAACGCTGCCGCCGTTCATTCGGCCGCCGTTTGGGGCGATGTCCAAAGCTAACGGTGATCTGGTGGGGATGCCGGCGATTCAGTGGTCGGTCGACTCGCAGGACTGGAAATCGAAGAGCAAACCGGCAATTATCGCCCGCGTGCAGGCGACCGCTCAGCCGGGCGGCATCGTGCTGATGCATGACATTCAACCGGCCGAAGTCGAGGCCTTGCCAGTGGTGATTGCCAACCTGAAAAACCAGGGCTACCAGTTCGTGACGGTCAGCCAGCTGCTTGGTCAACGGCTCATGCCTGGCCATCAGTATTTCGGGCAAGGCGACGAACGGCCGCTCAGTTAGCCTCAGAAGCGTTTGCCGCGGCAGGCGCTTTTTTGTTATCATCACCTCGGAGGTGCGTCATGACAGAGTTTTACCTGGTGCGGCACGGACAGACCGAAATTAACCAAAAAGGGGCCTTCAACGGCGGGCTCGTCGATTCACCGCTGACGGCCAAGGGCGTGGCCGGAGCCCACGCGGTGGGTGCAGCGCTCGCCGGGGTACGTTTCACCCAGGTCCTCAGCTCGCCGCTGCCGCGGGCGCTGACGACGGCGCAGCTGATTCTGGCCGCCAACCAGTTTAGCACGCACACGCCGCTGCAAGCGGTCTGGGGGCTGAATGAGATGCGGCTGGGCCAATGGGACGGGCACACCATCAAACACGTGGCGGCCCAAGAGGCGCTTGATCTGTACTTTCACCGTCCGCTGGAATTCGATGCGGATTACGCGGCGCAGTACCAGATCGAGCCGTACGAAGCCGTGGCCCGCCGGGCAGTGCCCGTGTTTGAAACCGCCGCCTTGGCGCATCCGACCGGGCAAATCCTGGTGGTCGGGCACGGGCTGCTGTTTCAGATCCTGCTGACGGTGTTGTCAGGGCAGCCGCTGGGCCGCTTGCGTACGACCCCAATGCTGAAAAACACGACGGTGACAAAATTGACCACCGCAAATGGCAAGCATTTTTCGGTTGCGTTCCGCGACCGGCAACCCGACGCCAGCCTACTGGAACAGGCCTGATTGCCGGCCGTACGCCACCACTGGGCCTTCCGCCGAAAAATAAAATTTCACTATGGGCTTGACATTGTTTTCTAATTTTTGTATTCTCTTGTCATACCAGTTCAACTGGTGCGAAGGAGTGTTGATCATGACAATGAATAAACCAACACAACTAAATCGCTCGTATTACTACGGCTATTACGGATAGCGGCTGCATCGCCAATCGGATGCAGACCGCGCAGCAGGTTTGCATCCATGATAGGCGCAGCGTTTAAGCATGACTTTTAAGCGGCCACATGGATGAGAGGATCTCTTCCATGTGGCTTTTTCTTTCCGGAAAGAAACTGGCCGGCCACAGGGGAAAATCCTGCGGCCGGCTTTTCTGTTTCGCGGCAAACGAGTGAACGCAATAAATTCTGGAGGAAAATTATGATGAAAATGAACAAGGTTTTGTTATCTGTTGCAGCAGTCGGGATGGTCGGCGCGCTTGCCGCGTGCGGCAACAGCGCCAGCAGCAATCAAACGGTGAAGGTCGGCGTCTTGCAGCTGATCGATCAACAGGCGCTTAATGCCGCCAACAAGGGCTTTAAGGAGCAGCTGGCCAAGGAAGGTTTCAAGGGCAGCAAGGTCAAGTTTGATAACCTTAACGCGCAAGGCGATCAGGGCAACCTGAGCTCTATGTCCGCCCGCCTGAAAAGCGATAAGAACACCGTCAACTTGGCCATTGCAACGCCGGCCGCGCAGGCTTTGCTGAAGGCGGACAACAAGACGCCGATGGTGTTCACCGCCGTCACTGATCCTAAGTCTGCCGGCTTGATGAGCGACCCGAAGAAGCCGGATAAAAATGCCACGGGCGTCACCGATATGGTCGACGTAAAGGGCCAAATCGACTTCACGCATCAGCTGTTCCCAAAGGCCAAGACAATCGGGCTGCTGTACAACGCTGCCGAGGAAAACTCGGTCGTTCAGATCAAAATCGCGCGCCAGGAAATCGCCAAGCTGGGGCTTAAGGCCGTTGTGAAGACCGCGGCCACCACCAACGACGTCCAGCAGGCCGCCGAAACCCTGGCCAGCCAGGCTGACGCCATCTACATTCCAACTGATAACACCGCCGCGGCGGCCATGCCGACGATTGGCAAAGTCTCTGCTGCTAAGAAGGTGCCAGTGGTCACTGCCGATGCGACGATGGTCAAGCTGGCCGGGGTCGCCACAGTCGGCATCAACTACGAGGACCTGGGCAAGCAGACTGCTAAGCTGGCAGTGAAGATCATCAAGGGTAAGAAGGTTTCCGACCTGGCCGTTCAGGCGCCAGCCAAGGCCACGCTGGTCACCAACAGCAAGCGCATGGCGCAGTTCGGCGTCACCAAGGCGCAGGCAGAAAAGGCGGCGAAGGCCGTCGAATAACCCTTCTGCGCGGTGAGCCGGAACCAAGTTTGTGATTAATTTCCAAAAGGTCCTTGACAGTGGGGATGAGATGAGTGTATTCTCATTTACATAGCAAAGGTTAATCTTTGCCAGTAAAGGACGTGTTGACAATGAATCAAGTAATCTCAACACAGCTTAATCGCAACTTTTTCGCCGGCTTTTTCGGATAGCGGTTTGCATCGTGGATGCAAGCCGCGGGCTTACATCCATGATGGCCGGCACCTTTAAACGTGCAATTTACCGCCACATGGAGCAACTTCATTCCATGTGGCTTTTGTTTTTCCTAGGACAAAAACAAGCGCCAGCCACTGGAATGAATCCGAGCGGCTGGCGTTTTCTGTTTCGCGGACAGAAGGCCGGCTGCTGGCAGTCCGGATCCGGCACCACATACTAGGAGGAATTCATGATGAAGTTGAAACACATCGCACTGGGCATGGCCGCCGTGGCCGTTTTGGCACTGGCAGGGTGCAGCAGCAGTGCAACCGCCAGCACCGATAACAAAACCGTCAAGGTCGGGATCTTGCAGCTGATCAACCAAACCGCGCTGGATGATGCGCGCAAGGGCTTTGAACAGGAGCTCGCCAAGGCCGGCTACAAGGGCAACAAGATCAAGATCGATTACGTCAACGCGCAAGGCGATCAAAGCAACCTGCAAAGCATGAGCCAGCGCTTGAAGCAGGACAACAACGACGTCAACTTAGCCATCGCCACGCCGGCCGTCCAGGCCTTGATGAAGGCGGATAAGGACACCCCGATGGTCTTCACCGCCGTCACCGATCCGAAAAGTGCCGGTCTGGTGGCCGACCCGAGCCACCCGAGCGCCAACGCGACCGGGGTCACCGACATGACGGACATCAAGGGCCAGCTGGAATACCTGAAGCAGCTGTTCCCTAAAACCAAGACGGTTGGCATGCTGTACAACGCCGCTGAGCAGAACTCGGTTGTCCAAATCAAAACCGCGACCAAGGCAGCCAAGCAGCTGGGCCTGAAGGTGGCCACCGCGACGGTCGCTTCGACCAACGATGTGCAGTCCGCAACCGAAACGCTGGCGGGCAAGGCGGACGCGATGTACCTGGTTACTGACAACACGGTCGCCGCGGCGATGCCAACTGTCGGCAAGATTTCTTTGAGCAAGCATGTGCCAGTGGTCTGCGCCGCCTCGACGATGGTCGAAGACGGTGGGGTCGCCACGAAGGGCATTTCCTATAAAGAGCTCGGCAAGCAGACCGCACGCATGGCGATCAAGATCCTGAAGGGGAAGAAAGTGGCCAACCTGCCAGTCGAAAAGCCGGCTAAGACCACTGTGGTCAAGAACGAAAAAATGATGAAGGCGTTCGGCCTGACCGACGCGGACGTTGAAAAGTAATCTGTCACTCAGTTTTTGGAGGTTAACATGGACATCCTGACTTCGAACATCTCTACCGGTTTTTTGTGGGCGATCATGGCGATTGGCGTCTACCTGACCTTTCGCATCCTAGACATCGCCGACATGACCGCTGAAGGGAGCTTTCCCTTGGGTGCGGCGATCACGGCCCACACGCTGGTTTCCGGCGTTGGCCCGATTCCGGCCACGCTGCTGGGTTTTTGCGGCGGCGCGCTGGCGGGGCTGGTTTCCGGCCTGCTGCACACCAAGTTAAAAATTCCTGACCTGCTCACCGGTATTTTAACGATGACGGGACTGTATTCCGTGAACCTGTTCATCATGAAGGCGGCCAACGTGTCGCTTTTGGCCGACATTAAGACGGTGTTCACGATGGTCAACATCGGGGATGCCACGATGACCACGATCGTCATCGGGCTGATTATTCTGCTGATTGTTATCGGTCTGCTGGTGCTGTTCTTTAACACCGAAATGGGCCTGGCCGCGCGCGCCGTCGGGAACAACCAGGCGATGGCCGCGGCCAACGGCATCAACAACGACAACATGAAGATCATCGTTTACATGATTTCCAACGGCCTGATCGCCCTTTCCGGTTCCCTGATGGCGCAAACCAACGGGTACGCCGACGTCTCGATGGGGATTGGCACCTTGGTCATCGCGCTGTCAGCCATCATTATCGCCGAGATCCTGGTGCGCAACCTCAGCTTTGGCCAGCGCCTGCTGATGATCATTGTCGGGGCAGTCATTTACCGCCTGATTATCGCTGGGGTCCTGCAGCTTGGGGTCGATCCGAACTACCTGCGCCTGTTCTACGCGCTGATGCTGGTGGTCTTCCTGGCTTTGCCACTGGTTGAGAAAGAGGTCAAAAAGGCTCGCGAGCGGGCTGCCAACAAACGGGAGATGAATAACTGATGACAACGCCAGCCTTAGAAGTACACAAGTTGAATCAGTGGTTCGAAAAGGGCACGCCCAACGAGAACCACGCACTGAAAGACATTGAGCTGACGCTGCAGCCCGGCGAATTCGTCACCATCATCGGCGGCAACGGGGCCGGCAAGTCCACACTGCTTAACAGCGTGGCGGGCTCACTGCAGGTCACGCAGGGTCAAATCAAAATTGCCGGTAAAGATGTCACTTACCAGTCGGTGGCCAAGCGGGCCAACCTGATCTCGCGGGTCTTCCAGGATCCGCGCTCAGGTACTGCGCCGCTGCTGACGGTGAAGGAAAACCTGGCTTTGGCCCTGAAACGTGGTTCCTGGCGCAACTTCTGGCGCCGCGGCGTGAAGCGCGAGGACTTGGCGTTGATGAAGGAAAAACTCGCCAGCCTTAACCTGGGGTTGGAAGATCGCCTGGACACGGACATTGGCCTGCTTTCCGGCGGCCAGCGCCAAGCCATCACGCTGCTGATGGCCACCATCAACTTGCCAGAGCTGCTGCTGCTGGACGAGCACACCGCGGCGCTTGATCCGGCCACATCCGCGACAGTCATGGACCTGACCCAGCAAATTGTTTCGGCGCAGCACATCACCACGCTGATGATCACGCACAACATGCAAGACGCTTTGATGTACGGGACGCGCCTGATCATGCTGGCCCACGGGCGCATTGTGGTCGATCTGCCGCAGGAGAAGAAACAGGGGTTGACCATTCCAGACTTACTCGCACTCTTTAAGGAACAAAGCGGCGAAGAAATGAACGACGATGCCGTGTTGCTCAGTTGATCAGTTCCGCCTCGATTAATGATTGCCATCCGGTTGGCAATCTTTTTTTGCAAAAATTTTAGCACTCTACTTGTAAGAGTGCTAAACCCGTGGTACTATATATTATGTAAACAAGAAGGCGTGCGAAGCGGTGCGACTGACCATAGCTTAACCTCAGACATCGCCGGCTTGGCGGTGTTTTTTTGAAGGGTCGCGCACCCGGAGCCTACTTGGCGTGCACGTTGTGCTTGCGAACACTTAATTGACGAATGAGCCTGTCTTGCGTTGCCAGACGCAGGGCCAAAGGAGGAGTTATTATGGCACAATTCAATGATCCATTCTTTAACGATGGTATGGATGACTTTCTGAATCAGGTCCTGCACCAGATGGGCACCAGCGGCCAGCGGCGTTATGTGGTCAATGGCCACGAGTTGACGCCGGAGGAAATGGCTCAGCTTCAGCAAAGCGGCCGCATGCCGGCGCAAAACGCGCAGGAGATTCCGGTCCAAGAAAGTCAGCAGAAGCCCAAGGGCATTCTTGAAAAACTTGGCCGCAATCTGACCAAGGAAGCCGAGGCCGGGGCGCTTGATCCGGTCATCGGCCGCGACAAGGAAATTCAAGAAACCGCCGAAATTTTGAGTCGGCGGACGAAGAACAACCCAATCTTGGTCGGGGATGCCGGGGTCGGCAAAACCGCGGTCGTCGAAGGCCTGGCGCAGGCAATCGTCAAAGGCAACGTGCCCGAGGCTATTAAGGACAAGCAAATCATTTCAATCGACCTGTCCAGCCTCGAGGCCGGCACCCAGTATCGCGGCAGTTTTGAGCAGAACATTGAGGACTTAATCAAGGAAACCAAGAAGGCTGGCAACGTCATCCTGTTCTTCGATGAGATCCACCAGATTCTCGGTGCCGGCACGACCGGCGGCGAGGATGGCAGCAAGGGCTTGGCCGATATTATCAAGCCGGCGCTGTCTCGCGGCGAGATCACAGTGATCGGCGCGACGACTCAAGACGAGTATCGCAACACCATTATGAAGGACGCCGCGCTGGCGCGGCGGTTCAATGATGTCACCATCAATGAACCGAGTCCGCAGACCACGTTGGCCATTTTGAAGGGGGTCAAGGGCCTGTACGAGAAGCACCACAATGTGAAGCTGCCAGACGACGTGTTGAAGGCCGCGGTCGACTACTCGATGCAGTACATCCCGCAGCGCTCGCTGCCTGACAAGGCGATCGACCTGATCGACATGACCGCCGCGCACTTGGCGGCCAAGCATCCGGTGGTCGACAAAGTCACACTGGAAAAGCAGATTGACCAGAAGACCAAGGAAAAGGACGCTGCGGCCAAGGCGGAAGACTTTGAAAAAGCGGCCAAACTCAAGGCGGAGCTTGAAGCACTGGAGAAACAAAAGAACAGCACCAGTGCCGAGGCCGAACCGGTGGTCGCCACGCCGGATGACGTAGCCCAGTCTGTTGAGCGTCTGACCGGCATTCCGGTCGCGCAAATGGGTGCCAATGATATTGAACGCTTGAAGAACATCGGCAAGCGGCTCAAGGGCAAGGTCATTGGGCAAAACGAGGCCGTCGACATGGTGGCCAGGGCGATTCGCCGCAACCGCGCAGGCTTTGACGAAGGCAACCGGCCAATCGGCTCCTTCCTGTTCGTCGGCCCCACTGGGGTCGGTAAAACCGAGCTGGCCAAGCAGCTGGCTTTGGATCTGTTCGGCTCCAAGGATGCGATCATCCGTCTCGATATGTCCGAATACAGCGACCGCACCGCCGTATCCAAGCTAATCGGCACCAGCGCCGGTTATGTGGGCTATGAGGACAATGGCAATACGCTGACCGAACAGGTTCGCCGCAATCCATACGCAATCGTACTGCTGGACGAAATTGAAAAAGCCGATCCGCAAGTGCTGACGCTGCTGCTGCAGGTCATGGACGACGGTCGGCTGACGGACGGCCAGGGTAATGTGGTCGACTTCAAGAACACGGTCATCATTGCGACCTCAAACGCCGGCTTTGGTGAAGAGGCGTTGACCGGCGAAAAGACTAAGGACGAGCCGCTGATGCAGCGCCTGGCGCCATACTTCCGCCCAGAATTTCTTAACCGCTTCAACGGCATCGTGGAATTCAGTCACTTGACCAAGGATGACCTGGGCAAGATCGTAGACCTGATGCTGGCGGACGTCGACAAGACCCTGGACAAGAAGGGCCTGACGCTCACGGTCACGCCAGCGGCAAAGACCTGGCTGATCGCGCAAGGCTACGATGAAGCGATGGGGGCGCGGCCGCTGCGCCGGGTCATCGAGCAGCAGATCCGCGACAAGGTTACAGATTACTACCTGGATCACCAAGATGCGCAGCACTTGCAGGCCGACGTCGTGGCCGGCACGATTGCCATCAGTGCGGCCAAGGAAGCCGAGCCAGTCGCCTAAGGTTACGCTTTAGACGGTCCAACTTAACCGTCATAAAAAATGGGCATCACTCCTTCAAATGAGGGTGATGCCCATTTTGCTATGGCCACAGAAAGTGATCGACGGCCTTGATCACGGCCGGGTTGGTCCGCAGCAGGCGATGCTGGGCCAAAGGGCCGGTGAACTCTAGCGTTTGGTAACTTTTCAGCCGCGGTCCAAGCAGATACCGAAGTGAGCGGGAGGAAACGTTGTTGATCTTGCCGTCCCAGTGCTGACCGTCACCCAGGTCGCCGTAGATATTCAGAACTGAGACCTGATGCGCGGGGAAATGCCGGCGCAGCCCCAGCGCTCGGCGGTAGTCGGGCACGACCCAAGGCGGCTTGCCGCCAGGCCCCAGCCGGTGCTTGCGCCGCGGCCGGTGGACGCCGGGGATGCCATCGAAATTGCCGGCAATGGCGACGTATTTTTGCAGCTGTGGGAGCTGCTGGTACTGGCCGTAACGCAGCTCGTAAAACAGGACCGCAGCGTTACCCAGCGAGTGAGCGACGACGTTGTAGCGGCTGATGCCGTACTGCTGCTGCAACGCCACTAAGACGTCGCGAAACCAGTCCGAGATGCGATTGTAGCGCAATGTCCGGTTATTGACGAACACGACCTTGACCAGCGGCCGGTGGCTGTCTGCAGGCCAGTCGCCGCTGAATGTGACTGCGCCGTCGTTATTAACGCTGGCAGTCAGGACGCTGGTGGCGTGGTCCTCTTGTTCGGCGGTTTGAATCAGCGCGTTCATGGCGTTGGGGCCGGCGCGGTGGCCGTGCAGGTACAAGGTCGGGACCTGGCGCACCGTCGCCGCGTGAAGCGGTTGCACCGGGACCCAGGCGAGGGCGGCGAACATGATCGCGATGAAAATCATCACTCGTTTCCGCATGTGCGTCGCCTCCAGTTGTCCTCACTCTACGGGTATTTTTTGCCCGGTGCAAGAGGCGATTGGCCAACTTAAACAAAGTGCAACCCAGGGGGCTGGCCAGTTTGGTAAAAAGAAACAGCTGCGCCGGTGAGCGAACACAGACTGCAGCGCATTAAAATAACCGACCGCGCTGGGCGGCCGGCAAACTTTCGGCAAAAGTTTTTTTTAGGAGATAAGCAGAAACCCGGTTAGAGCTGAACGCCTTCCTGATCGAGGAAGTACTGCAGCGGCTTTAGTTCCTCGCCGTCATAATAGGCGAAGAGATCCTCAAGCGAATCGACCGATTGTTCCGCATCGTTGGCGTTAAACTCTGGGGCTACGGTTTCGACGACCCTGCCGTCAACGATTTTGACCTTGAGCGCTTCGACTGGGAAGCCGCGCTTCAAGGTGATCTTCGCGTTCAGGACAAACGGGCGCCCGGCGCTGGTGACTGCCATGGCCTTCGCAAAGGCCGCGGGCAGGTCGGCGGACTTGGTGACGGTCGCGCCTTCGATGCCCATGCCTTCGGCGATCTTCTCGAAGTCCTGATCTTCCAGGTCGATGCCGGAGTAGTCATGCATCCCCGGGATGTCGGCCTGCTCGTCGCGAATGAAGCCCAGCGTGGTGTTGGATGTCACGATGTTCAGAATCGGCAGGTGATACTTCTTCTGAGTGATCAAGTCTTGCATCACCATCGAAAAGGCGCCGTCACCAGAGATCGATACTACCTGGCGGTCTGGGTAAGACAGCGCGCCGGCAATCGCGCCGGGGATGCCGGCACCCATGGAAGCGAACAGGGCGGAGACGGTCCATTTGTTGGTCGGGGTGACCTTCATGTAGCGCAGCAGGTTGATGGTGTTGTCGCCCACATCCAAGGCTACCACGGTCTTCTCGTTGGTCACCTGGTTGAGTGCGTGGTACAGCGGCTCAAATTCCAGCGGATCCGTGGTCCGGGTGGCGAGCTTTTGCAGGTAGGCCTGCCAGTTGCGGTTGTCTGCCACTGCCGCCTTGAAAAACGCGGTCGGTGCGACGGCGGTGGACCGGTCGAGCATTTTTTCAACGAACTGGGTCGCGTCGCTCCAGATGCCCAGGTCGATGTAGTGGTGCCGGCCAAATTCGGATTCGTCGTTGTCGACCTGAATGAACTTGAAGTCGTGGCGCGTGTAAACATTATTAGCAAACGGGAAATCCGCGCCGATGGCGATGACTAAATCAGCGATGTCGATGATCTCGTTGGCCGATTTGGCCCCGGCCCGGTTGACAAAGCCGATGTTGCCTTCGTAGTCCTCAGAAATCATGCCCTTGGTCAGCCCGGTTTGAATGATTGGAATCTGCAACTTCTTGGACAGTGCGATCAGCTTGTCGCCGCCGCCTTGAATCCCGCGGCCAACGTGGAACACTGGGCGCTTGGCGGCCTTGATCATCGCCAACGCCTGGTCGATTTCGTCATCTGTGGCCACTGGCTGAGGCTGGGGTTTGTTGTCCGACGGGCTGGTGGACTTGTATGGCACGTCAGGGATCTGAGCGTAGCCAAAATCGTTGGGGATGATGACGACAGCCACGCCGCGGTTCTTGTAGGCCTCGCGAATGGCCTTATCGACCACGTATGGCAGACTTTCCGGTGTCATCACAGTGCGGCAGTAGGCGGCCACGTCGGCGAACATCGGGCCCTCATCAAACTCCTGGAAGAAGTTGTAGTTCATGTTGTAATGCGGCACCTGCCCAACCAGGGCCAGCACTGGTGCGTGATCCTCACGCGCGTCGTACAGGCCGGTCAGCAGGTTGGTCGCGCCGGGGCCGGCGGAGCCGAACGTGACCGCAACTTTACCGGTCAACTTGGCATCGGCACTGGCAGCCAGTGCACCCACCTGTTCATGGCGGACCTGGATGTACTTGATGTTGGCCTTTTCTTGCTCCAGGGCCGACATAGTGGAGTTGAAGGAGCCGCCGGGATACCCGTAGACGTGCTTGACGCCCCACGCCTCTAAGACCTTAAGCATCGCGACACTGGCGGGAACTGTGTTTGTCATGATTGCGCACTTCCTTGTATTGGTTTGATAACAGTTGTAGACAATTACTACGCCTACAATGTAACATCTTGAGAAAGCGGTTGCAACAGTTTTAGCCAATTTTATGTCACAAGAGTGAAAAAGTGGTCGGCAGCGCGCGGGGCCAACCAGAGGCACGTGACGGTCGCCGCGGTTTCCTGCTAAACTATTGGTAACAGTCATGACAAAATGAAAGAGGTGACCCAATGCGCAATAAGCTAACCACTCCGGCCGGTCGCGGGCTGCTCCTGCTGATCGCCCTGAGTCTGATTGCCGGCAGCATCAACTTGTTCTACGCGCCCCACGGTGTGGCTGCAGGGGGCGCGACCGGGCTGGCCATCATCGTTCAGGAAAGTATTGGTGTGCCGCTGTGGCTGACTACGCTTGCGTTTAATTGCCTGATGCTGATACTGGCCTGGTTCATGCTCGGTCGCGGGACATTTCGGCGTATCCTCGCCGGCAGCGTCGGCCTGCCGGTCATGCTGGCCCTGATTCCGCAGAGAATGATCGTGGCTGATCGACTGCTGGCGGTCATCATGGGGTCGGTGATTTTCGCGGTGGGCGTCGGGCTGATCTACCGCATCGACGCGTCGAGCGGCGGGACCACCGTGCCGCCGTTGATCCTGCAAAAATATCTGCGGCTCAAGCCGGCCATTGGGCTGTTTGCAGTGGACTTTCTGATCTGTCTGCTGAACATTCCGGTCGCGGGCATTGAGGCTTTCGTGCTGGCGGTCTTTGCCATCGGCCTCAGCAGCTTAGTGATGAACGCTGTGGAAACAGGGTTGGATCGCAAGAAAGTCGTCTACGTGATGAGCGAGCGGCACGCGGCCATCACCGCCGCCGTCCAGGCGCGCACCGATTACGGACTGACGCTGCAGTCAGTGGTGGGTGGCTTTTCTAAAACGCCGGGGACGATGCTGATGATCGTGGTCGAGCAGCCGGACTTTCGCGCGTTGATTGATGGCATCCGGGCAATCGACCCCGACGCTTTTATTTTGGCCGTTGAGGCCACTGAGGTGCACGGCGGGTCACTAGGGTGATGGCCGGGCGCTTTTTTGTATCAAGGTGCGAAGGGTTTGCGCACTTAGGGGAATGGGTAGCCTCGCTCAAGGCATTGCCGCCGGTCTTTGGCGGCGAGGCCTCGAGCGTAGCTAGCCACTTCCCCGTTGCAAACCCGTAGCCCAATTAGCCCAAAATGCCGAGTCTTTTCATTAGGTAAGCGCTTTATTTCGTGCTACGCTTCAATTGAATCCGCGAGGCGCGCTGCGTCACAGGGAGGCAGGCCCTCGCCGCCAAGGAGGGAGCAATATGCGGACTGAAATGTTGGGGATGATTCTGGCAGGCGGCCAGGGCACGCGCTTAGGCAAACTGACGCGCACGACGGCCAAGCCATCGGTGCCGTTTGGCGGCCGCTATCGGATCATCGATTTTACGTTGAGCAACTTGGCCAACTCCGGGGTCGATACCGTCGGCGTGATTACGCAGTATCAGCCGCTTGAGTTGAACCGCCACATCCAAAATGGCGCGGCGTGGGGTCTGAATGTCGCCGGCGCCGGCGTGACAATTTTGCAGCCGTACGCCTCTAGCGAAGGGGAAAAATTCTTCGAAGGGACCGCGCATGCGATTTACCAAAATATCGCCTACATCGACTCCTACGATCCCGACTACATCCTGGTGCTGTCCGGTGACCACATTTACAAGATGGATTACGGGCGGATGCTGCGAGCCCACAAGCTGAAGAAGGCGGCGCTGACAGTGGCGGTGATGCCAGTCCCTAAGGCCGACGCGCCGCGTTTTGGCATCATGAATACCGATGACACGGACCGCATCATCGAATTTCAGGAAAAGCCTAAGGAACCCAAGTCCAACCTGGCTTCAATGGGGATCTACATTTTTGACTGGCCGACCTTGCGCCGCTACCTGACCGAAAGTTACGCCACAGACGGTAAAATGGAAGACTTCGGCAACGACGTGATCCCCGCTTATCTGGCGCACAACGAGCCAACTTACGCGTACTCGTTTCACGGGTACTGGAAAGACGTCGGGACAATCCAGTCGCTGTGGGAAGCCAACATGGAGTTCCTGTCGCCGACCAATTCGTTGAACATTGCCAACCGTAGCTGGCGGATTTTTTCGCAAACCGAGCCGCTGCCGCCGATGTTCTTGACGAAGACGGCCAAGGTCTCCCGCTCGATGCTGACGGATGGCTCCTACATCGCCGGCACGGTGGATCACAGCGTGCTGTCGCAAAGTGTGCGCGTCGGTGAGGGCAGTACGGTCAAGGACTCGATGATCATGCCCAACGCCACGATTGGAAAAAATGTCACCATCGACCACGCCATCATCGGCGAGAATGCCATTGTCGGCGATAACGGCGAAGTGATCGGCAAACCCGATGACATTGCGGTGGTCGGGTACGGAGAAGCCGTGGGCAGAAAGGAGAAAGCATGACACTTGGAGAATTGAGCGCCGTCATCGACCTCAACGAAGATGGCGAGGCGCTGCTGCCGTTGACCGAAAACCGGCCGGTGGGGACCCTGCCGTTTGCCGGCCGCTACCGCCTGATCGATTTTCCGCTCAGTGCGGTCACTCACGCCGGGGTCCACAGTGTGGGCCTGTTCATGCCGCAGTCGGAGCGGTCGGTGCAAGACCACATCCGCGACGGCGCGTCCTGGAACCTGGATCTGATCCAGGGCGGCGTCTTCATGTTTCCGTACATTGCGACGCGTGACTACAGTGATCCGGTCTTGCGCCAGCGTTACTATGACGACTACATTACGTTTTTACGGCGCAGTGGGTCGACTTACACCGTGATTATTGGCAGCTCCAACATCGCCTCGGTCGACCTGACCGCGGTGCTGGGCTACCACGAGGCTGGCGAGGCGCCGATCACGTTGGTGTACAAGAAGATCCCCCAAGCCGCCAGTGCGCCAGACGATTGGACTCTGACTTTGTCCGAGCAGGGGACCGCCAGTGCCATTCTGCGTCAAAAAGACCGGCGCGAGCGGCCGAGCGATACCGTGCCCGCCTTTATGGACACCTATCTCCTCGCGACGGCGGATCTGATCGATTTGCTGGACGTGGCAGCCGGCTCGCAGACCTTGGTGACTTTGCCGGAGCTGCTGCGAGATTACGTGCTGGCGAACAACGCCAATGCGTTCGAGTACACTGGCTATCTGGCCCGGGTCACCACCATGCAGCGCTACTTTGAGGCGAGCTTGGGAATGCTGGATGACGCCAACTACCAGTCGCTGATGTTTTCCGCGGTGCCGGTGCTCACCAAGAGCAAAAACGAGGTGCCGACCTTCTTCGCGCGCGGCGCCGAGGTCAACGATGCGCTGCTTGGCACCGGGGCCTATGTGGAAGGTAAGATCACCCACAGCGTCATTTCGCGCAGTGTGGTGGTCCACCAAGGTGCTTCGGTAGAAAACAGTGTGATCATGCAAGGCGCCAAGATCTCGACCGGCTCGACGGTGAAATATGCGATCTTGGACAAAGGAGTCGTGATCGGCCCGAACCTGCAGCTGGAAGGCAAGCCCGAGGCGGCACTGGTGATCGGCAAGAACCGGACCATTCTAAAAAAAGCTGATCTGACGCCGCAGCCTGCCTGAGGGCCCGTAAGCCTCTCGCGACGCCGCCAGCCATGACCTGCTCGCCGCAATCAAAATAGCGCCTCTGGCCCGCGATTCAACTGAATCGGGGACTAGGGGCGCTTGTCGGTTAAAGCTGATTATTTGGCCGGCTGGCGCGGGTCAAGCTCAATGTCCGCGGTGACGCTGGCATTTTCGTACGGAAAGTGGCTTTCCGAGAACTCGAATGGTTCGCCTTCGACGGAGTAGCTGACCTGCCGGATCACCAGGACCGGATCGTTAAGCGCGGCGCCGATGGCCTTGACGTCCTCCTCGGTGGCCTTGATCGCGTACACCGTGCGGTGCGAGCCGGCAATGGCGATGCCGTGAGCCTTTAAGGCGGCGTAAATCGAGCCTTTCAGCATGTCCTCCGTGATGGTCATGATCGCCGTGGGCATAATCGTGTGTTCGTAGGAAAAAAGCTGTTGATCGACATAGCGGACGCGGTCAATGACGTAAACCGGGTCGGTGGGGCAAATGACGAGTGCCTCTTGCTCGCTTTCGTTGGGCATCCGCGCCGCAAAGCCGAGAATTTTGCTGGTGACCTTGTGGCCAGGCTGCGTCGCGGTCGTCCCCAGCGGCTGGTCGATTGGCGAAATGCCGCCAGTGGTGGCCCGGTAATCCTTGCGCAAAAAGGTGCCGGCGCCGCGCTTGGAATACACCACGCCTTCGACAATCAGCAGCTGGATCGCCTTGCGAATCGTGATGCGCGTGGTGTGAAACTGCTTGGCCAGCTGTTCCTGATCTGGCAGAAGGGCCCCAGGGGCATAGGTGCCATCAGTGAACATCTGGTGTAGCGATTGGGCGATCTGCTGATACTTGTACATGCGGGCTGGCTCCTTTCCAGATAGTGGTTGCTTATTTCATTATACGACAGCCCTTTCATAAGTTCAGCTGCTTTCTCTTTTAAAAACAAAAGTATACACAAATAGAAAAAAAGTGTTTACACGCCCGCATGAAAGCGCCATAATGTAACCGGATCCAAGAAATGATTAGGAGGCTGCGCAGCATGAGTCAAGCTTTACCGAAAGGATTTTTATGGGGCAATTCCACTTCCAGCATGCAGACAGAAGGCGGCTGGAACGAAGGCGGCAAAGGGAAGTCGGTGTACGACGACCGCCCAGCTTCGAAGGACGCTTCGGACTGGCACGTTGCCATTGACGATTACCACCGCTACGACGAGGACATTAAGCTCATGGCCGATCAGGGCATGAATGCTTACCGGTTCCAGATTTCCTGGAGCCGGGTCTGCCCGACCGGCGATGGCGACTTCAACGAGGAAGGCATCAAGTTCTATTCCGACTTGATCGACAAGCTCATTAAAGCCGGGATCACCCCGATGATTTGCCTGTACCACTTCGACATGCCACTGGCCTTAGCCGAGAAGTACAACGGCTTTGCCAGTCGCCACGTCGTTGAGGCGTTCGTCCGCTACGGCAAGAAGATGGTCGATGAATTCGCGGATCGTGTTCCGTACTGGATCACGTTCAACGAACAAAATCTGTACTTCATGCCCGATGCGTACCGCATTGCTGGTGACCTGGATGGTGAACGGAGCGATGCCGCTTTGTACACCATTTCCCACCACGTGATGGTCGCCCACGCCGAGGTCGCCAATTACCTGCACGAAAAGTCTGCCGCCAAGATCGGCGGGATGCTTGCCTACAGTGAGGTTTACCCGGCCAGCTCCAAGCCGCGCGATATTCTCTACGCACGCCAGATCGACGAGTTTTTCAACAAGAACCTGTTGGACGTGTTCGTTAACGGTCAGTACTCCACGGAAGTCATGACCTTCGTCAAGAACCACGGCATCGACATGGACTTCACCGATGCCGACAAGGCCGCATTCAAGCAGCTGAAGAGCGACTTCATCGCCTTTTCCTACTACCGGTCCGGCCAGATCAACTCCGACAAGGTGCCAATCAACACGATCGTCAACCACTATCTCGACTACGGCTCCGAGCAAGTGCCCGGGCTGCAAGTCAACGAGTGGGGCTGGAACGTTGATCCGCTAGGCTTCCGCGACATTCTCACCAAAGTTTACGATCAGTACCACGTGCCCATGTTCCCGATCGAAAACGGGATCGGCATCCGCGAGCACTACACTGGCAAGGAGATCCAGGACGACTACCGGATAGACTACCACCGCGTGCACATTCAAGCGCTCAAGGATGCGGTGTACGAAGATGGCGTTGACGTCATCGGGTACCTCGGCTGGGGGCTGATTGATATTCCTAGCTCCAGCGGCAACATGGACAAGCGTTACGGCATGGTCTATGTCAACCGTACCAATTCAGATCTGAAGGACCTTAAGCGGGTCCCGAAGAAGTCCTACGCGTGGTTTAAGCACGTGATTGAAACCAATGGGGCAGATCTGAGCTAAAGCTTCTAGCTATTTTTTCACTGTTTTGATGTATCTAAAAGGGGGATTATTTATGGCCAAAGAGACCTCGTCCGAGAAGTTGCAGAACAATGCCTTCTTGAACAAGTTTACGGAGATCGCGGTCAAGTTTGGCAACCTACTGTATCTGCGCTCATTGCGTGATGCGTTCGCTGTCATCCTGCCGGTCTTCATTATCGCCGGCCTTGGCACGATGCTGAACAACACCGTGTTCATGTGGCTGTTTAAAGGCGCAACACTTGCCAAGTGGCAGGTGTTCGGCAACGCCATTACTAATGGGACCTTGAACGTCGCCGGCATCCTGGTTGCACCAATGATCGGGTACTGCCTGGCCCGTAACATGAACTTCGACAACCCAATCGCTGCCGCAGCGATGTCACTAGCTTCCACGTTTATCGTGATGCCGCAGTCCATTCCAGCCACCACACTGGCTGGCAAAGCTGTGACTGTCAGCGGCGCTTACTCCACACTGTGGACAGGCACGCAGGGCATGTTTGGTGGGATCATCGTTGGCTTGGTTGCCACGACGATTTTCGTCAAACTTGCCAGCATCAAGAAGTTGCAGATCAACCTGGGCGAAAACGTGCCGCCGGCTGTTTCGGCCTCATTTAGTGTTTTGCTTCCAGCCCTGATTCTGATGTCGTTATTCGCGATCATCACCGCCCTTCTTTCGGGGATCTTCAACTCCGATTTGATCGGCCTGATCAAGACCTGGATTCAGGAGCCACTGCGCGGGTTTAACACCAGTTTGGTTGGTTACTGTGTCATTTACTTCTTTGCGAACTTGCTGTTTACCTTCGGGATTCACCAGACTGTCCTTTCCGGCTCTCTGCTCGATCCGCTGGTTCTGATCAACATGAACCAGAACATGGCGGCTTATGCTGCTCACAAGGCAATTCCCAACATTATCAACACCAGTTTTGTTTCCAGTTTCACCCTGGTCGGCGGCTCTGGTTCTACGATTTCGCTGATCATCGCGATTCTGCTGTTCAGTAAAGTGAAGTCTTCCCGTCAGGTCGCGGCTTTGTCTCTTGGCCCTGGGATCTTCAACATCAACGAACCAATGATCTTTGGTTATCCAATTGTCTTTAACCTGCCAATGATGATTCCATTCGTTCTGTTCCCAATCGTTGGGACTTTGATTGGTTACTATGCAACGGCTGCGGGTCTGATTTCCAGAATGGTCGTGCTGGTTCCTTGGACCACGCCGCCGGTTATCGGTCCATGGCTTGCCACTGCTGGTGACTGGCGTGCGGTCGTGGTTCAGATCATCGTCATCGCTGTCGGCGTTCTGCTTTACCTGCCATTCATGAAGATTTCCGAACGCGTTGCCGCTCAGGAAGCCAAGATGGACGAAGCAGATTCAACCGAAGCTTAGTTTTCAGTGCGAAGGAGGGTAGACATGGAGAAAAGGAAACCTGCCGCTGGCAATCCGCGGCGTATCTGGATTAGTATCGCTGGTGCGGTATTGATGCTGATGCTGGCAATCAATGATATCAGCCGCTTCGGCTGGGGCATTGTGACCCTTTCGACGTTTGCCATCTGTGCGTACTTCATTTACGAAATTGTTCAGACCATTCGCAATCCTCAGCGGGTCGCGGATCGCCTCGATAAACATCACCGGTGGCACTAAGCCGGCGGGCAGCTCGTTGCACAAGCAGCGGGCTGTTTTTTTGTTGTAAGGCTGGCATTGAGGGGCGCAAACGCGGACGAGAAAAAATAACAAAAATTAGTTGACGGCGGTTTCATTGCGTGCAATACTATATCTGGATGACGAGTGGGTGGGGAAGGAACAACCCCATCAGCACCACTCGCCGACTACCGGGCAATCCGACCTCACTGTGAGGTTGACCCGGCGTGCTGAGCCGCCAGCTGGTTGGCTATGAAGACCACGTTAATCGCGTGGGGTCCTTTCAGGACGCATGGCAGGATGCTGCTATCACTTTCCTAACTTAATCAAGCGACTCGAAGCGGCAACGCGACGGGGATAGCAGGCAGGGGCGACCCTGCAATAAAAGTCCCCGGGCTTATCCCGGGGGCCGCGGACACCATTTCGCAGGAAATGGTGTCTTTGTCGTGTCTTTTTTCTGTGAAGGCGCGAGTCATACGCAAGGCCTTATTTCACTATTGATGGCGCTTACATGATATACTCGCGGTGACAAGGGGGCGACAGTCATGGATGAGACGCTAGCCAAGTGGCTGTATTTGTTTAATCGCGGCGATGATAATCAGAGCTTCAGGCGTTTTGGCGCGCACCGTGTGGACTCGGGTCGCTGGCAGTTTTTGGTCTGGGCCCCACACGCCAAGGCCGTTGCAATTGTTGGCGAGTTTTCTGATTGGCAGCCGGCAGCGTTAAAGCCGGTTGGTGAAACTGGGTGCTGGCTTGGCGAGCACGCAGGCGCCGTCGGTCAGCTCTACAAGGTGCAGGTGACGACCCACACGGGTGAGATCGTCGAAAAAATCGATCCGTTTGCCTTTGCGTTCGAGAAAAAGCCAGGCACTGCCGCCAAGCTGACTGATCTGCCCCAGCACGCCTGGCAGGATACCGCCTGGCTGACCCAGCGCAAGAATCACCCGTCGTATGACCGTCCGCTGAACATTTACGAGCTGCATTTGGGGTCGTTCAAACGGCACGATGACGGCAGTTACATCACCTACCGCGAGGCCATCAACGAAGTGCTGCCCTACGTCAAAAAGCTTGGGTACACGCACCTGGAGCTGATGCCGCTGATGGAGCACCTGCTGGATGCCAGCTGGGGGTATCAACTGATGGGGTACTTCGCCCCGACCAGCCGTTTTGGCCCGCCCGAGGATTTTCTGGCCTTCATCGACGCAGCGCACCAGCTGGGGCTGGGCGTGATCATGGACTGGGTGCCCGGGCACTTCATTCGCAACACCGACACCCTGGCGCAGTTCGACGGCACGCCGACCTTTGAATACGCCGATCCGCACCGCGCCGACAATGTCCGGTGGGGGACTTGGAACTTTGACTTGGGCAAGGCGCAGGTGCAAATCTTCCTGCTATCATCGGCGATGTTCTGGCTGGACTGGTGCCACCTGGACGGCCTGCGCGTCGACGCTGTGTCGAACATGCTGTACATGGATTACGATGCCGGCAAAGAACACGATCGCAATCGCTTTGGCGGCCGGGAGAATCTGGAAGGCACCGCCTTTTTGAAGCGACTTAACACGCAGGTGTTCGCCGCGCACCCAGATGTACTCATGATCGCCGAGGAAAGTTCGGATTACCCCAAGGTTTCTGCCCCAATTGACACCGGGGGCCTGGGGTTCAATTACAAGTGGAACATGGGCTGGATGAACGACACGCTCAAGTACTTCAGCACGGATCCGTATGCGCGCCAAGCGCACATTGACCAACTGACGTTTTCTTGGGTCTACATGCAAAACGAGCAATTCATTCTGCCGTTTTCACATGACGAGGTGGTGCACGGGAAAAAGTCGCTGATGCATAAAATGCCCGGCGACCGTTACAACCAGTTTGCCAACCTGCGGACCATGGCAGTTTGGCACATGACCTTCCCGGGCAAAAAACTGCTGTTTATGGGCAGCGAGTGGGGTCAGTTTCTTGAATGGCGCGACTGGAGCCAGCTCGAGTGGGTGGACCTAAACGACCCGATGAATGAGAAGATGCAGACCTTCACGACGGTCTTGAACCACCTGTACCAGGCGACCCCGGCGCTGTGGCAGGAAGACTTTCAGGCGCATGGCATTAACATCACGATTGGCGACCGCAGTGATGTGATCGCCTACGAGCGGCGCGCCAGAGCAGACAAGGACCGCTTGATCGTGGTGTTGAACCTGTTGCCAGAGCAGCGCGATAACTTCATTGTGCCGGTCCCTCGCGCCGGGACTTACGAGATTGTCCTAAACACAGAAAGTGCGCGGTTTGGCGGCACGTGGACGCACCTGCAGCGGCGCCTGCGCACCCGCGGCAAGCTAGAGCGTGGCCAGCCAGACAGCGTGGCGGTGGTGCTGCCGGCGATGGGGGCGCTGTTGATCAAGCCGCTGACAGAGAAGACGCAAGGAGCAGGTTCCATGGAGGTGAAACGCGATGACTAAAGTGTTATTTGCGGCGGCGGAAGGCGCGCCGTTTTACAAAACCGGTGGGCTGGGTGATGTGGCCTACGCCTTGCCGCAGGCGCTGCACCAGGCCGGCGTTGATGTGCGGGTGGTGCTGCCGTACTACGGCAAGAAAATGCCAACGCAGTACGCGGCCAAGCTCAAGGACCGCGCCCAGTTTACGGTGCAAGTCGGCGATCAGGCCAAGTATGTTGGGATTAAAACGCTGAGCCTGAACGGCGTGCCCTATTATCTGATCGACAACGAGGAATTTTTCGGGCGCGATGGCTTATACGGCTACTGGGACGACGGCGGCCGGTTTGGCTTTTTCCAGATGGCGATTATCGAAATGCTTCAGGTGCTGGACTTCTTCCCGGACGTCCTGCATGTCAACGACTGGCACACCGCGTTTATCCCGGTGCTGCTGCACGACAAGTACGCCTGGATTGAAGCGTACCAGAGCATCAAAACCGAGCTGACGATTCACAACCTGCAGTTTCAGGGATGGTTTCCGGCCAGCATCTTGGATACGGTCTTTGGCATCGGGCGCCAGTTCTTCAACGATGACGGGTTCGCGCAGGACGGGCAGGTCAACTGGCTCAAGGGCGGGATCAACTTTGCCGACCTGGTCACGACGGTCAGCCCGACTTATGCACAGGAGATCCAGACCCCTGAATTTGGCCAGCACCTTGACGGCACCTTGCGCCGGCAGGCCTGGAAGCTGCGCGGGATCTTGAACGGTATCGACACCAAACTGTACGACCCAGCCAAGGATCAAAATCTCAAGGTCCCATATTCGGCCAAAACGGTGAAGGACAAAGCCAAGGACAAGCGCGACCTACAGAAAACGGTTGGCCTGCCGCAGCGCAGCGTGCCGCTGTTTGGCATTGTGTCACGGCTGACCCAGCAAAAGGGGATGGACCAACTACTTGACGCACTGGCGATGCTGCTGCCGGGCGAAGACATTCAGGTGGTCATGCTGGGCACTGGTGACAGCGACCTAGAAGAGGGCTTCAATCACTTACATGACCGCTTTGCCGGCAAGGTGGCGAGCCTGGTGCGTTTTGACGAAGGGCTGGCCCAGAAAATTTACGGCGGGGCAGACTTTTTCGTGATGCCAAGTGCCTTTGAGCCCAGTGGGCTGGCGCAAATGATGGCGATGCGGTACGGCACGCTGCCAATCGTCCATGAAACCGGCGGCCTGCGCGATTCCGTTCAGGCGTACGATGCCACCACTGGGGGTGGGACCGGTTTTTCGTATTACGATTTCACCCCGCAGGTGCTGGCCGAGACGCTGGTGCGCGCGTCAACAATTTGGCGGGATCAGCCCAAAGTATACTTACAGCTGCAGCAGCAGGCAATGGCCCAGGACTTTGACTGGGTCCACGCGGCGAAGGACTATTTGGCAACTTACCAGCAGCTGTAGCAAAGTGGAGGGACACACATGGCACTGACGACAGCACAATTTATCCGCGAATTTGAAGATAATGCCTTGGCCTTGTTTGCCGACGATATGCCCAAGCTGTCACCGCAGCAGCAGTACCAAGCGCTGGCAGTAACGGTCAAGCGCTATTACGCCAAGGACTGGGCCAAGACCAAGGACCACTACGACCGCACGCAGCAAAAGCAGGTTTACTATTTTTCCATCGAGTTTCTGCCGGGGCGGCTGCTGGCCTCGAATCTGTTGAACTTGGGCATTAAGGACACGGTGGAAGCCGGCCTGCGCAAGCTGGGACTTGATCCGGCGGTCATTTACGCGCAAGAGGCCGACCCCGGGCTGGGCAACGGGGGCCTGGGCCGGCTGGCTGCGGCTTTTCTGGACAGCATGGCCAGTATCGGCATGGCCGGCAACGGCAACGGGATTCGCTACCAGTATGGCCTGTTCCAGCAGCGCTTTGTAGACGGCTATCAGGTCGAGTTGCCGGATGACTGGCTGCGCGATCCGGACATGTGGGAGACGCGGAAGGAAAACCGTGCGGTCATCGTGAAGTACGGCGGGCAAGTCGAGTTGCGGCCGCGCCCAAACGGTACGCTGCAGGCCATCACCCACAACACCGACGACGTGCTGGCGGTGCCCTACGACACGCCGATGGTCGGCTACCACACCGGCGTGGTTAACACGCTGCGGCTGTGGGCCGCCGAGACAGTGCCAGGCCGGGTTCACAATCTGGCGGAAAAGGCGCGGGTCAACCAGATCACGCAGATCTTGTACCCGGATGACTCCGATTCGGCCGGCCGCGAGCTGCGGCTGCGGCAGGAGTATTTTTTCGTCTCGGCGGGGATTCAAAGTATCATCACGCACTTCAAACGGTTCCATAGCGACCTGGTGGTGCTGCCGCACTTTGTCGCTATCCATATCAACGACACGCATCCGGCGATGGCGGTGCTGGAGCTGATGCGCATCTTGCTGGACGAAGAGGAAATGAGCTGGGACCAGGCTTGGAATGTGACGGTCAACACCATGAGTTACACCAATCACACACTGATGGCCGAGGCGCTCGAAAGCTGGCCTCAGGCGATGTTCCAGGGGCTGTTACCACGGCTGTTTCAGATCGCGCAGGAAATCGACCGGCGGTTTCGGCTGACGTACGCCAGACGCTATGGCGAGCTGGTGGTGAACAACGCGGCCCCGCTTGCTGACGGTCAGCTGCGCATGGCGTTTCTGGCGGTAATCGGCAGCCATCAGGTCAACGGGGTGGCCAAGCTGCATTCCGAGCTGCTGAAGCAAAGCGTGCTGAAGGACCTTTACCAGATTTTTCCGGAGCGCTTCACCAACGAGACCAACGGCATCACGCAGCGGCGCTGGGTACAGATCGCGGATCCCGCGCTGGCAGCGCTGATCGATCGCAAAATCGGGCCAGCGTGGCGCCGCAACCCGCTGCAGTTGACGCAGCTGCGCCAGTTTGAAACTGATGAAGACTTTTTGAAAGCGCTGATGGCCGCCAAGCAGGCAAATAAGCAGCGACTGGCCGATTTGATTCAGCGCCAGCTAGGGCTGACTGTAGCTCCGGCTGCGCTGTTTGACGTGCAGATCAAGCGGCTGCACGCGTACAAGCGTCAACTGCTCCACGTTTTCGGCATTCTGGAGGCTTATCTCGCTTTGAAAAACGGTGAGGAGCGGCCGCCGCGGGTCCATGTCTTCGGCGCCAAGGCAGCGCCAAGCTACCAATACGCCAAGGCGGTCATTAAGCTGATCAACGCGGTGGCCGACCTAGTCAACCACGATCCGGCGGTCAACGCCAAACTCAGGGTCGCCTTTTTGCCCAATTACGGCGTCAGTTTGGGCGAGCAGATCATTCCGGCGGCGGACATCTCAGAGCAGATCTCGCTGGCGGGCACCGAGGCGTCGGGCACGTCCAACATGAAGCTGATGGCGACCGGGGCACTGACGCTGGCCACGCTGGATGGCGCAAATATTGAAATCCGCGATGCGGCGGGCAAGGACACGATGGCCGTGTTTGGACTGACGGCCCAGCAGGTCGAAGCGGCGCAGCGCGAACACAGCTATCACGCGCGAAAGCTGTATGAGCAAGATCCGCTGCTCCACCGCATTGTGGACATGCTGACAGACGGGTCCATTCCCGGAATCGCCAGTGAGGGCCGCGAGATTCAAGACGAGCTGCTGGAGTATAACGACAATTACTTCGTTCTGGCCGATTTTGAAAGCTATGTCGCGGCGTCCCGCCGGCTGGATGCGCTGTACCAGACGCCGCTGGCGTGGGCCAAGGTCGCCTTGGCGAACATCGCCGCTAGCGGGCAGTTCGCGGCGGATTTCACGGTTGCCCGCTACGGCCGCGAAATCTGGCAGGTGCTGCCAAGCCAGCCGGCAGACGAGTAGGAGGCACTGATGGAATACGATTCGTTTTTAGACCGTACGCCAAGCGGTGCAGTGGTGGCCGGGACCGCAATCCACTTCATGGTGCAAGGACGTGACGCCGACACGGTGTCGCTGGTGCTCCGAAAAGACGGGGAAGCGGCGGCCAGTTATCATTTGGCGCACACCGCCGAGGCCTTTGAAGGCAGCACGCGGGCGCTGACTGTGGGGCTGTGGTGGTACCAGTTTGCCGCGGCTGGCCCGACCGGCGATGGTGTGCTCGCCCCCAGCCGCAGCGGCGTCGGCGGTTCGGCAAGCTGGTACCAAGGCGAAGACGAGGCGCCGTGGTACCAGTTGACCGTGGTGGCACGCCAAGAGACGGTGCCGGCATGGTATCAAAACGCGCGGATCTACCATATTTTTGTCGACCGCTTTAACAACGGCAATGCAGATGGCCACGTGAACGCCCCAAAGGCCAACACTTTTTTGTACGGTCAGCTGAGTGATGACCCATACTACATCAAGGATGCGGCCGGTGAGGTGGTGCGCTGGGACTTTTACGGCGGCAACCTGCAAGGCATCATTCAAAAGCTGGACGTGATCGCGGCACGTGGTTTTACCGCACTGTACCTCAGTCCAATTTTTGAGGCGGCCAGCAACCACCGCTATGACACGGGTGATTACTTCAAAATCGACCCGGTGCTGGGGACGCTTGCGGATTTTAAGGCGCTGGTGGCGGCCGTGCACGCCCGGGGGATGCATCTGATCTTGGACGGCGTCTTCAATCACGTTGGCCGCGATTCCCGTTACTTCAACGCGTTTGGCCATTACCCGACGGTCGGCGCGGCGCAGGATCCGAGGAGCCCCTACGCGGACTGGTTCACCTTTAAGCATTTTCCCGATGATTATGCGAGCTGGTGGGGCGTTTTGGACCTGCCGGCGATTAATAAGCAGAGCCAGTCCTTTCACGACTTCATTGCCAAAGGCCCTGACTCGATGATCGGCTACTGGACGGGGCTGGGGGTTGACGGCTGGCGGCTGGACGTCGCCGATGAGCTCGATTTGGGCTTTCTGCGTCAGATTCGCCGGTTGCTGGACCAGTATCCCGAACGCGTCTTGATCGGCGAGGTCTGGGAGGATGCCTCAAACAAGGTCGCGTACGGTGCACGGAGGCCGTACCTGATGGGTGACATGCTGCAAAGCGTGATGAATTATCCCCAGCGCGCCTTGATTCTGGATTTTGTGTTGGCCAAGCAGCCGGCCGCCGCTGTCTTGCAGCAGCTCCTGACGCTGCAGGAAAACTATCCGCCCGCTGTCTTCCAGTCCAATTTCACAAGTTTAAGCACGCACGACACGCCGCGGGTGCTGACCGTTTTGGGCGAGAACATGGCGGCCTTAACGCAGGCGGTGATGCTGTGGACGATGCTGCCTGGCGATCAGGTCGGTTATTATGGCGACGAGGCTGGGCTGACCGGCGGGGCCGACCCGCAGAATCGCAAGTTCTACCCGTGGGGTCGAGAAAATCAGGCGGTGTTGGCCATTTATCAGCAGGCCGCCGCATGGCGTCGGCGTCCAGTGCTGCAAAATACCGCCGCGTTCACCGGTTTCACTTTTGGTGCCGGGCTGGGCGTGGTGCGTGAGTCTGCCGGCCAATCGCTGGTCGCGCTGTTTAACCCGACCGATCAGCCGATGACCTTCACCCCGGCGCAGGCGGATCTGCGGTATTTGACGACTGATCAGCAGGCGCTGTTGCGGGCGGCAACGCTCTCGCCGCATGGTCAGGTGATTCAATCTAGCGACTAAAAAAGCCGTGGGCCTCTTGGTTGAAGAGACTCACGGCTGATTGAGTTAATGGCCCATCTCCGGCATCAGGGTTTCGCGCAGTCCACCGGTTTGGCTGATGCGCGTGTCCTTGGTGATGAAGACCGCCTCGGCGCCTTCGTTTTCCATCAGGGTCAGGCCTTCTGGCAGGCCGGCATAGAAGCCAATAGAGGATAGCACGTCGGCCTTTTCGGCGGAATCGGCGACCACCGTGATGCTGGCCATGTCGGATTCGACCGGGCTGCCGGTTTGCGGGTCGAGCAAATGGTGATAGATGTGGCCGCGGCGATCGAAGTGCCGGAAGTAAATACCGGTCGTGACCAGCGCCTTGGGGGCCGTGGTCAAGGTGGCAATCGGCGGATTCTTCGGGTCGCGCGGATCCGGTAGGCCAACCTGCCACAGTGGCACGCCGCCTTCACTGTTGCCAATCAGCACCTGGTTGCCGGCCAGGTCGATGCGGCCGCCGGTAACGCCGCGGCGCGTCCACAAGTGAGCCAGCTCGTCGAGGATGAAGCCCTTGGCGATGCCGCCAAGGTCCAGGGCCATGCCGGGCTGGCTGAGAAACACGGTTTGCGCCTCAGAGTCCAGAATGACCTGGTCGGGATCCGTCAGTGCCAGTTTTGCCTTGATCTGGTCGGACGAGGGGACGCTGGCGTCGTCAAAACCGATCCGCCACAACCCGACCAGCGGGCCAATCAAGGCGTTATATCCCAGTCCACGCTTGCTCCACGCCACGGCGCGCGCAATGAGGTTGAACACCGGCCGCACCGGAATCTGCACCGGCGATAGGCCGGCCTGTTGATTGATTTGCGCGAGCAGCGAGGTCGAGTCATAGAAGGACAGGAGCTTGGCGTACGCAGAGACGAGGGCGACACTTCTGTCAAACGTGCCAGGCTCACCGCCGCTGTAGATAGTCAAAGTGTTCTTGGCGCCGAGGCCGTCGAATTGAAAGGTAGATGTCATTGGGAAACCTCTTTTCTGAGTGCCAGATGCCGGCACGCTATTCGCTCTTATTATCCTGCCATTGGGAAACGTTTTCAAGCGACGGGGACTAAAGTTATTGTTGGCAAAAAATATTTTTAAAAAATGTCAAGACAGGGCAAATAAAAGTAGTATTATATAAATCAATAAATACTTTGGAGGTGTTGGTGATGATCAATTACACGGCGGCCCACGAGGCGGCCTTGACTGAGTTTAAGGCGGATATCGGGCACTTGAACGCGCTGGCCAATGCAAATCGGCAGAAATTACTCATGATTTTGGGGCAGAGTTCAGACGGTCAAGGAGTCAAGGTCAACGATTTGGCGAAAGAGATAGGACTTTCGCAGCCGGCCACCTCGCACCACCTGAAGACGCTGCACGATATTGGCATGGTGGGGTCACGCCAAGAAGGCAACGTTGTGTACTACTATCTGACACTTGACGACACGATTCACCGGCTGGAGCGGATCACCGCGGCGTTGCGGGCGCGGGCGGCCGAAACGGCAGACGAAGATTGACAGTAGGCCGCTATGGTGGGACACTAAGGACAATATTTCGACCGGAAGTTCAGTAGTTTAGCAACGGATGCCTCAGAAAGTCGGCGGGGGATGAAAGCCGACCTTCGCTGCCTGACGAATTACACCTTCGCAGCATGGCCTACGGGTGATGGCGTTATTCATCGAGAGTGATGGCTGGTTAGCCATAACGTGGGTGGTACCGCGGAATTTTCCGTCCCTGTTTGCAGATGCGAACAGGGCTTTTTTTCGGTCGTAACCTTAATAGGAGGAACATAATGGCAGAGAATATTTTAGACGAGCTGGCGTGGCGTGGCGCCTTGAATCAACTCACCGATGAGGACGGTCTGCGCAAGTTAACGTCTGAAAAGCATGTTGGCATTTACGTGGGGACTGATCCGACCGGCGACTCGCTGCACGTGGGGCACCTGATCCCGTTCATGATGCTGAAGCGCTTCCAGTTGATGGGGCACAAGCCCGTGATCGTTATTGGCGGCGGCACCGGCTCGATTGGTGACCCCTCCGGTCGCAATTCCGAGCGCGTGCTGCAGACAATGGCCACCATTGACGAGAACAAGAAAAAGCTGACTGTGCAGATGGAGCGCCTGTTTGGCACGGACAATTTCCGCATCGTTGACAACTACAGCTGGCTTAGTAAGCTCAGCCTGCTTGATTTTCTGCGCGATTACGGCAAGTTGTTCCCGGTCAACCAGATGCTGAACAAGGAAGTGGTGGCCAGCCGGCTGGAAAACGGGATCTCATACACCGAATTCACTTACCAGATCCTCCAGTCGATCGACTTTTTGAAGCTGTACCAAACCGAGGACGTGCAGGTGCAACTGGGCGGCGCCGATCAGTGGGGTAACATCACCGCCGGCATCGACCTGATCCACAAGGTGGAAGGTCCGGACGCCAAGGTGTACGGGCTGACCAACCCGCTGATGCTTAAGTCGGATGGCACCAAGTTCGGCAAGTCGGCCGGCGGCGCGGTTTGGCTCGATCCCGAAAAGACCTCGCCCTACGAGTTCTACCAGTTCTGGTTCAACCAGGATGATCAGGACGTTGAAAAGTTTCTGAAGTTCTTCACCTTCTTATCTAAAGAAGAGATTCAGGATCTGGTCGAGGCAACTGAGACGCATCCGGAAAACCGGGAAGCGCAGCGCCGGTTGGCCCAGGAAGTCACCAAGTTCGTGCACGGCCAGAAAGCCGTCGACCAGGCTGAAGCCATCTCCGCCGCACTGTTCTCTGGCGATGTGCAGGACCTGACGGCTGAGGAAATCGAGCAGGGCTTCAAGCAGTTTCCAAGCAAAACGGCGCCGGCCGCCCCTGAGAACATTGTGACTTGGCTGGTGGACACCACCGGCATCGAATCTTCACGGCGGCAGGCACGCGAAGACGTCCAAAACGGTGCTATCACCATTAATGGTGAAAAGCGGCGCGACCTTGACTTCACCGTGGACCCGAGCGCGCATTTTGACGGCGCGTTCACAATCGTGCGCCGCGGCAAGAAGAAGTACTTTCTGGTCCGGATTCAAAAGTAAGCGTCCGGCCCAGAAGAGGTCAATAAAGCGACGGCAGCGTCGCTTTTTTCGTGGCCGCCACCAGCGTGGCCTCGGGTCAGGATGCTATACTAATAAAAAAGGGGGAATTCGGCATGGCCTATTCGGTGATTGGTGCGACTTATCAAAATCAGTCGCTGACCGTCTTTTATTCTGGGCTGGACGGCCAGCGGCTGCTCAGTTTTGAGGCGGCGGGCCACGAAGCCCTGCGGCTGCTCAACGCGGAGCTTTCGGCCTGCCCGCTGCCGGATATCCATGAGCTGGCTGAGCAGGTGCTGACGTTTGCCATCAAGCGGCCGGTCGACCTGCATCGGCTGGAGGAAGCCACCGGCGATGCACTTTCGGTCAGCTGGTTTGCCGATGATCACTTCATCATCGCGGTGATGGATCGAACCGAGGCCTTTCAGCTGCACCTGGAGGTCGTCCCCGTTCGGGCTGAATAAGTGGTTTTGCTCAGGTTGAGAGCAGGCCAAATTGCCTTTGTCGCGTTTCACAAAACGACGCCCAACTGACAGGCGCTCCTGCACCGCGATTCGATCAATGAATCGTGGTGCAGGAGTGCTTTTGCTTTGGGCTAAAAACATTTTTGCCCGCCGGGAATTGACTCGGTTTATTAACTACTCTGTAACGCCGGTGTAACTTCCAACTGATATGTTGATGACAGTCAAAACAGAGGAGTGTGTCAATATGAGGTTAGGGAAGATTGCGGCCGCTTTGGGGGCTGCCGCGCTGATCGGGATTGCCGGCGGATCCCAAACGATGGTTTCGGCGGCCCCGACGGCAAGCACGAGTCAGCCAACTGACGTGATCGAACAGTTGCGAGCAGCTCAGGACCAGGTCCTAAAGTCCAGTAATGAGGCCTCAAACCTGGTCACAAAAATTGCTCAAACTCAAGCGGCTATCGATGATACGCAAGGTAAAATTGGCAAATATCAGGTGCAAATCGATAACGCCACTACTGAGGTGAAAAGTCGCAAGGCGGTGCTGAAAAACCAGCTGGTTGAGCTGCAAAAGCAGATCGGCGATTCGGCCACAGGCAACGTCTACGTTGACTTTTTGCTCAATGCCAAGAACTTCTCAGACTTGGTTGCCCGGGGCTTTACGGTTAACAAGCTTAACCAGGCCTCACGGGAGGCGCTTCAGTCCATTCAAGACGCCAAGGCGAAGGCGGAGACGTTGAAGCAGGCGGAAATAGCGAAAAAGGCCGAGTTAGTGGCCAATCAGGCTAAGCTGGAAGCGGCTAAAATTCAATTGGATAAGGCCACCGCACAGGCCAAAGCGGACGCCACTGCGTTGCAAGGAAAAGTGGCCGCCAGCAAGCCGCAGCTCGTTGCGCTGACGAGCGCCAAGAGTAAGCGTACTGCTTCGGCAGCCAAGGCGCTGGTTCAGGAGACCGCAACACCAGCCACTCAGGCTGCGCCGTCCCGGCCGACCCTCAATGGCGGCTCACTGGTGGCAAATGCCCTGGCGATGCAAGGGGTGCCATACGTTTCTGGTGGTAAGACCACTGCTGGGGTTGATTGTTCCGGCTTAGTGTACGTGGCTGGACGAGCAGCTGGCATTCCGGCGCTGAGCACTTACCACACTTCCCAGGCTCTCAGCTCGATGGGGCAAAATGTTTCAATGGGCAGTCTGCAGCCGGGAGACTTGCTTTTCTGGGGCCGCGTTGGCGCGGCCTACCACGTCGCCATTTACGTTGGCGGTGGCACCTACGTGCACGCGCCTAAGCCTGGCGATCGCGTACACACTGCCAGTATCAACGGCTACCGACCGAATTTTGCGCGGCGGCTTTAATCGGTTTCGCAATGTAAGCTCGCATCTCGGTGTGAGCTTTTTTCTGTGCCAATTTTGGCTTGTTTTATTCTCTGGTTTGTGCATGTACACCTCTCGAAAGTGGGGGAAATGTTGCATTTGCCATATTGCAACAAATGGCGACCTGACAGTCTTTGATTGTTAACCTCGCTGTAACACCTCTGTAACGTTCGCTTGTTACACTCGTCTACAGTTGATTCATTGAGGAGTGAATGTTTAATGAAAATTTCCAAAGCCTTATCAGTTATCGCGGTGGCTGCACTGCTGAGTGCCGGCACCTTAAGTACCGGGACAATCGTTTCCGCCGATTCTGTCAGCGACGCGAAGAGTGCCGTTTCGAAGAACCAGTCGGCCACAGCGGCACTTGTGACCAAGCTGCAGGATGCACAGGCTAATGTCAGCAAGATCAACAACCAAATCTCTGACAAGGTCGTTTCGATTCAAAACACCCAGGACAGTATCGATGCCGCTGAGACTAAGATCGCCGATTACGATGGCCAGATTCAGAAGGCCACCGCTGAGGTCAACAGTCGTAAAGCGGTTTTGAAGCGCCAACTGGTTTCGCTGCAAAAGCAGGTGGGCGATTCCGTTACTGGTAATGTCTACATGGACTTCATGCTGAACGCCAAGAACTTGTCCGATTTGGTTTCTCGCGGCTTCACCGTCAACAAGCTGAACCAAGCTAGCCAGGAAGCCCTGTCTGCGGTTCAGGAAGCAAAGGCGAAGGTCGCATCACTGAAATCCGAGCAGGAAGCCAAGCGGCAGCAGCTGGTTACCAGCAAAGCCACCCTGGTTGCCGATAAGGCCAAACTTGAGACAATGAAGGCTAGCGCCACCAAGCAGGCTAACGATCTTTCTGCTCAGGTCGAAGCAAACAAAGCGCAGTTGACCAATTTGCAGAGTTCGGTGTCCAAGGCAACTGCTGATGCTGCTGCCGCACTGGTTGCCCAGGCCAACACGGCTAAGGCCCAGCCACAAGCTGCAGTGGTGGCAACGAGTCATCACACGGCCGCTTCCGCTGCGACGACGATTGCATCGGCGACCCCGGCCGCTCATTACGGCAGTAACATGTCCGGCTTTGTGGCCGCGGCACTGGCTCAGCGCGGGAAACCTTACGTCTGGGGCGCTGCTGGTCCTTCATCCTTTGACTGCTCCGGGTTAGTGGTTTACGCCGCTAAGCTCGCCGGGCTTGGCAGCCTGCCTCACCAGGCTGCTAAGCTCGCCGGGCTTGGCAGCCTGCCTCACCAGGCTTCACAACTGCAGCAGATTGGGTCACCGGTATCACTTTCCAATCTGCAGCCGGGTGACTTGCTGTTCTGGGGTGCGCCAGCTTACCATGTTGCGATTTACATCGGCGGTGGCACTTTTGTTCACGCGCCAAATCCTGGCCAGACCGTGACGACTCAGAGCGTCGGTTCATGGACGCCAACCAATGCTCGCCGGATCTAACCAATTAAACATTCACTCAACGAGGTCGGCGATTTGCCGGCTTTTTTGATTGCTGGTTTTAAGGTAAAATGGGCCTAACAACCAAGGAGGGGCACTCATGCAGCGCAAATTGATCGTGATCACTGGCGCGACCGGCACTGGTAAGACCACCGTTTCTTCCTACCTGAAAAAGCACTACGGCGTTGACCGGGTGATGACCCACACCACCCGGCCGCGGCGGCCAGGCGAGGTGGATGGTGTGGATTATTTTTTTGAAACGCCAGAAAGCTTTGCCGCGAATCATTACATCGAGCATGTCACCTATGCGGGCTACGAGTACGGCAGTTCTTACGAGTCTCTGAATCGCGCGTGGACCCATGGCGATTTTGTCTCGATCGTGCTGGACACCAAGGGGGCCTTGACCTATGCGCGTCAGTTGGGCAATCGGCTGGCCGTGCTTTATCTCACGATTGAGGATCCGTCGATTCTGAGGCGGCGTTTATTGAGTCGCGGGGATCCCGAGGAAATGGTGGCCAAGCGGTTGGCCTCACCGGAGTATAAGCGCGACTTGCAGCTGCCAGCAGGGCTTACTGACGTCGCGACGGTCATCAAAAATGACGATTGGCAGCAGGCGTGCCGCCAGATCGATGCGTTCATGCAGCAGCTGACTCAGGCGGCAGTGGCCAAGGGGTAATTGCGGCTAGGCGCCTGATATGATAGACTGAACTAAATCGTAATCAGTCCGATTAAAACGGAGGCCACTATGTCACAGGCAACAATTGCAATTGAAAAAATGAAACAAAGCGGAATGCGGGTCACCAAGCAGCGCCGGGCGTTGGTCGCTTATCTGGACGAAAGTGGGCGCTTCGTGCCGGTGACCCAGCTGGATCGGTACATGCGCAGCCAGTATCCGGGGCTGTCCCATGACACGATTTATCGTAATGTGAAGGCCTTTGAACAGCTTGGAATTTTAGAAAGCGACGTGGAAAACGAGCAGGCTATTGTGAAGCTGCAGTGCGACTTCCAGCACCCGCACCACCACCACTTCATCTGCACCAACTGCCACCGGGTCCAGGAAGTCAAAATGTGCCCGCTGGAATACTTTGAAGACCAGCTGCCCGGCGCCAAAATCGCCAGCCACAACTTTGAGCTTTATGGCTTGTGCGCGGCCTGTGCGCAGAAGCTTGGCCGATAATCGATCCCGCGGTGGCGGGATTTTTTAGTGGCCAAAATGCGATGATTGTGTGCTTTTCGGCTTTCTTAAGCGCACACCTTGGTCGTTTAAGTTAGAATCAAGGTAGCAAGTTTTCAAAGGAGGACCAGTAATGGCCTATCGTACTCCGCCGCTGCTGTCACCGGCGGCAATCGTGTCGCTGATCATTTTGATCAGCGGCTATAACTGGATCAATAACACGGTCAACCCGACCAGCACGCCGAAGTCCCCGGCGGCACAGAGCTCCCTGGTGTCCAGCATGAAGGCTAAAGATAGCAGCTCGTCGTCGTCCAGCAGTCCGGCCTCATCGTCGAGCAGCAAGCCGGCCGAGTCTTCCAGCGCGCCGGCGGCCTCGAGTGCCTCGACTTCATCAAGCCAGCCTGAAACCACCACCGGCGAAGGGGCAGAGTCCTCGAGCAGCAGCGAAAGCAGCGTCACGTCCAGCAGCAAGCCAGCCTCGAGCAGCAGCTCCAGCACCCAGACCGGCACCACGACCCAGGGCGGCACTGACGCAACCAGCACCAATCAATAGGAGGTGAGTACATGCTGACGGCTTTAGACGTCCTCAACCGACTGCTCAGTTATTTCAACATTCAAGATAAGGCCAAAGGCAAGGCGTTCACGGTGGTGGCGGGTGCCGCTAACTTTTACATTCTGTATCTAGCCATCACTTGCCTCCGCTATCCCGGTTACCGCATCAAAGGGGTCCTGTTTCTGCTACTGTTTTTGGTCCTGCTGTATTTCGTTGTGCTGAATGTGATTTATTACTACACGGACAAAACGGTGCCGTTTGACATCTCGCCCAAGGTGGAAAAACTCCTTGGTGGGAATCCGGAACGCATGAAAGAGGCCGAATCCGCCCTGACGCGGCAGAATCAGTCCGGCGCGGCCAGCGGGCTGTTCGCTGACCAGCAGCTGCTGCCGACGACCGTGATCAGCTCAGACGCGCAGCAGCACGCGCTGGCCGTCCTGGTCGACCAGCTGGTGAAAACCGGCGCGCTCACATTAAATTATCAAGGGCTTGATGAGCGGGCCGTTCTGCGGGTGGCGCAGCACTCACACAAGCCGGTGTCCGCGATGGGCGGTCCGTTTGACCTGCCATACTTCCGCTTGAGCCAAGAAAATGGCCACCTGCTCGTGTATGGCGGGCTGAATGCCCTGCAGCCGGTGGTGCTGGGCGAGATCACACAGGTCGGTTTGATGCCGGTCAAGCAGGCAGAAAAGGATTATCAGCTCGCTGCTGCCCACGTTTTTCTGCAAGGCGGCGAATCGAAGCGGCCCGGCCGCGCCGGGTTGCTGACCGAACACGCGCCTTATACGATCAGCGTCCAAGTGGCGTACACGCCGCGGCCAAAAGTGACAACGCCGCAATAAAACTTGCACCGCGCCTGAATATTGGTAGAATTATTTAATAGATATGATAGTTCGACCAATGTTTCAGACGTTTTTTTGTCCGCTAGATTGTTCTCAAATGGCTGACAAGCGTCTTGAAACCGTGGCCGGATGCGGCACGCTGAAACGGCTTCCAGGCTAGCAGAGCGTGCGGGTGGTTATCAAGCCGTGACTTGACACCTAATTTGCAGGTCATTATTCTTGCAAACAGTTGTCCTGACGCGGTATTCTAGACGCAAGCACTGCGCACTATATTTTGCTTGCGTAAAGGGGGAATCACGATGTCAATGATCGAATTTCACGACGTCGAGAAATACTATGGAAAGTTTCACGCGTTAAAGAACATCAATCTGACCATCGACCGTGGTGAGGTCGTGACCATCATCGGGCCCTCTGGCTCGGGCAAAAGTACGCTGCTGCGCACGATTAACGGCCTGGAGCGAATCACTTCCGGTCAATTGATCGTCAACGATTTCGATCTGGCGGACAAAAAAACGGACATGAACCGCATCCGCAAGAACGTCGGCATGGTTTTCCAGCACTTCAATCTTTACGCAAATAAGACGGTGCTCGAAAATATCACCCTGGGGCCGACATTGGTGCTCAAAGAGGATCAGGCAAAAGCCAAGAAGGAGGCCATGGATCTGCTGGACATGGTCGGGCTCGCCGACCAGGCGCCCAAGTTGCCAGCCGCCCTGTCCGGGGGCCAGAAGCAGCGGGTCGCCATCGCACGGTCGCTCGCAATGAATCCGCGCGCCATTTTATTTGATGAACCGACGTCGGCGCTTGATCCGGAAATGATTGGCGACGTGTTGGACGTCATGCAAAAAATTGCCAAGCAGGGCATGACGATGGTCGTGGTCACCCACGAAATGGGTTTTGCCAAGCGCGTGGGCGACCGCATCGTCTTCATGGCGGACGGCCAGATCCTCGAGGACTCTTCCGACGTGGCCGGCTTCTTCGATCACCCGAAGGAACCGCGGGCGCAGGAATTCATCAGTAAGATCTTGAACCACTAGGAGGGGAGACTATGGCTAAAAGAATTCGCCGCCTCGGCGTGCTTTTTGCCGCTCTTGCCATGCTCCTGGTGGTGAGCGGCTGCGGCAAGTCCGTGGCAGATAGCGATGCGCTGGCCCGCGCCAAGCGGACCGATAAGATCGTTTGGGGCGTCAAGGCCGACACCCGCCTGTTCGGGCTGATGAATACTAAGACTGGCCAGATCCAAGGGTTTGAAGTAGACATGGCGAAGGCCTTGACCAAACAGATCCTGGGCAAAAATGGCAAGGCAGAGCTGACCCAAATCACCTCGGACACCCGCGTGCCAATGCTAAAGGCGGGTAACGTCGACGCCGTGATCGGCACCATGACGATCACGCCAGAGCGGCTCAAGCAGCTCAACTTTTCCAAGAGCTACTTTTCTGCCGGCCAGTCGCTGCTGGTTGCCAAGGGCAGTAAGATCAAGTCAGTCAAGGACCTGAAGAAGGGCACCTCAGTTATCGGGGTTCAGGGCTCAAACTCGGTGGACAACATTAAAAAGGCGGCGCCAGATACCCGGGTGCTGCAGCTGTCCGATTACTCGCAGGCGTTCACGGCGCTGAAGTCCCATCAAGGCGACGCGTTGACGACTGATAACGGCATCCTTTACGGGATGTCGCAGCAGGATCCGCGTTACGTGGTGGTCGGCGGCACCTTCACCAAGGAGCCGTATGGCATCGCGATGAACAAAGGCCAGACCAATTTGACCAACGCGATGAACCAGGCGCTGGACACGCTGCAAAAAAACGGAACTTACGAACGCTTGCTTAAGAAATGGTTCAGCGACGTGCCGGGCTTTGACGTTCAGGAGGTGCAGCCATGATCAACATCTTGACGAACAATTTTGGCACCCTGATTTCCGGGCTGGGTTACACGCTGCTTTCCTCGATTATCGCCTTGGTCGCCAGCTTGATCATCGGCACGGTGTTTGCGCTGCTTGAGATTTCGCACAAGAAATGGGTCCGCGTCATCGGCAAGGCTTACGTTGAGTTCATTCGCAACATTCCGCTGCTGGTTATCACAATGGCCTTTTACGTCATCGTGCCGCAGTTTGTGATGCAGATGGACGGCTTCACTGCCGGGACCATTGGCCTGACAATCTACACCTCGGCCTTCATCGCCGAAACTGTGCGTGCCGGGATCCAGGCCGTGCCCGCCGGCCAGATGGAAGGCGCCCGCAGCAACGGCCTCAGCTACACGCAGGCCATGGTGCACATCGTGTTTCCGCAGGCCATCAAGATCGTGGTGCCGTCGCTTGGCAATCAGTTCATCAACTTGGTCAAGAATTCGAGTATTCTGGCCTTCGTTGCGGGCTTTGACCTGATGTATCAAGGCAAGATCATTGCAGCCACCACCTTTAACACCTTTGACACCTACTTGGTGGTCGGGGTCTTGTACCTGGTGGTCACGATGCCGATGTCGTACGCGATGCGGTACCTTGAAAAACACTGGTCACGGGCATAGGAAGGGGGAGCGAGAATATGCAAAACTTTATTAATGCTTACTCTGCTGTCAACCTGTCCTACCTGCTCCGCGGTCTGTGGGTCACCGTCGAAGTTTCGGTGGTGTCCATCTTCTTCAGCTTCATCATCGGCACGCTGCTGGGGGTCGCTCGGTACGTCAAAATCAAGTACTTCAGCGCCATCGTTGGGTTCATCATCGACCTGATCCGCAACCTGCCGCTGCTTCTGATTTTGTTCTTCACGTACTTCGCGCTGCCGAACATCGGCATCCGGCTGTCCGTCATCCCGGCGTCGATCATCGCGATGACGGTGTTTGAGTCTGCCATGTTGGCCGAGATTATTCGGTCCGGGATCGGCGCAGTGCCGATCGGTCAAATGGAGGCCGCGCGCAGCAACGGCATGACCTACTCGCAGGCGATGATTCAGATCATCTTGCCCCAGGCCTTTAAGAAAATGATCCCGCCGCTGGTTTCTCAGTTCATTTCCCTGGTTAAGGATACCAGCTTGGCCACGATCATCCTGCTGCCTGAACTGACGCAGCACGCGCAGATCATTTACGGGCAGAACGTCAATTACACGATTCCGATGTTCGCCGCGCTGGCGCTGCTCTACTTCATCGTCAATTATGCGTTGTCGGTCGCGTCGCATGTGATCGACCGGCGCCTCAACTAGTTCCACAACGTCATCGCCGGCTCGGAGATGGCGTTTTTTGGTGGAACAAATTAAAATAAAATGTCAATGTTTTCACTTAAATTTGTATGCGCTATACTTGCCCCAATGTGAGCAAGGAGGCAAACAATGACAGAGGAATTTAATCAGCGCAAAGCGAACCAGCAGGTGCGTCTGCTGCACCAGGCCATTTACGCTGGCTTCAGCGATCTTCAGGACATGCAGATCTGGCATGAGACCCGCGAAGACCACCGGGACGTGCCACCGGTAGACGCCGACTGGCAGCCCGTCAAGGTGGGCGATACTTGGTCCGGCCGCGACGATTACTACTGGCTGCGCTTCAAGGTGCAGGTGCACGCCAGCAAGGCCAGTGAGACCGTGCTGCGCCTGGATCTGGGACGGACTGGGGAAGGCAACAACTCCGGGTTTGAAGCACTGCTGTTTTTGAACGGCAAGCCGCGTCAGGCCGTGGACTCAAATCACGAAGAGGTGTTTTTGGGGCCTGAGTATGATGGCCAAACCGTCGATATTCAGATCATGATGTGGACCGGGCTGGAAGGCGGCGGGCCCAAAAAGATTCAGCATTACGTCTTCACGACCGCGCAGCGCGGGCCGGAGCGGCGGACCGTGCGCCGAGCATACCGGTACCTGAGCAACATCGTCAACCTGATTCCGGAACTCAGCGAAGATAATCCGCTGCGCTACGATTACATTCGCTTGGTCAAGCACGCGTTTAAGGGCTTTTTCTGGGCGACGGCGACCCCTGCGGAAACTGAACAGGACGCCGAGCAGGCGCTGAGTCTGATCGATGCTTTCATTGCCAAGCACCAAAACGAAAAATTGGACTTTGCTGTCGATGCTATTGGTCAGACGCACATCGATGTGGCCTGGCTCTGGCGGTACCGCCACACGCGTGAAAAGGCGCGCCGGTCGTTTGCGACGGCGCTGCGCCTGATGGACCGCTATCCCGACTTCAAGTTCTTCTATTCCACCCCGCAAGTGCACAAGTTTGTTGAAGAAGACGACCCGGAGATGTTCAAGCAGATTCAGGCGCGCGCAGCAGAAGGCCGCTGGGAGCCGGACGGCGGCACCTGGCTGGAGCCGGACACGAACCTGCCAAGCGGTGAGGCCCTGGTGCGCCAATTCCTGTACGGGACGCGCTACTTTGAGCAAAAATTCCACCACAAGCAAACCGTGATGTGGTTGCCGGATGTTTTTGGGTACTCGTACGCGCTGCCCCAAATCATGCAAGGCTTTGGCATCAAACGGTTTGTGACCATCAAAATTTCTTGGAATGACACCAACCGGATGCCCCATGACTTGTTCATGTGGACCGGGCTGGATGGCAGCCGCGTGCTGACACAATTTTTAACCACGGTTGAACGCACCGAGGATTACTCGCAGTCCAAGGTCTGGAACTACACCTATAACGGTGAGATTTCGCCGCATGTCGTAATGGGCTCTTACCACGAGTACAAGGATAAGGACAAGTCCAACGTGCTGCTGATGCCTTATGGCTTTGGTGACGGCGGCGGCGGTCCGACCAAGGAAATGATTGAGAACCTGCACGTGATCGACGCGCTGCCAGGCCTGCCGCACGCCAAGAACAAGACGGTCGCCGATTTCTTCAATGACCTGGAGCAGTCAGTCAAAGGCAACGAGGAGACCTATCCGGAGTGGAACGGTGAGCTCTACCTGGAGTTCCACCGCGGCACTTACACCTCGCAGGCGAAGACGAAGCGCAACAACCGCAAGCTTGAACTCGCATTGCGCCGCGCCGAAATCCTGGCGACTACTGCGCTGGTGGAAAAGGGGACGCCATACCCGAAGGCCGAATTCGACCGGGCCTGGGAGATTTTACTGCGCAACCAGTTCCACGACGTGCTGCCGGGTTCCGCCATTGGCGAGGCCTACGAGGATGTTGATAAGCTTTACGCCGAGGCTTTTGACCTACTGGCCAAAATCACGGCTGCGCGCACTGCTGAAACTAGCGGCATTGAGCTGAGCAATCCCCTGCTTGGCGAAAAAGCGGCGGCATTTGTGCCTGAGAAACAAGCAGGTGAGTTTAAGACCGCGGCGGGGACGACGGTTCAGGCGAAGCGCTTAGGCACGGGTTATGTGTTGCCTAATGTCACCGTGCCGGCCTTGGGGACAACCGCGTTGACCTTCACCCCAATTGGTGAAGCGGCCGCACCGACCCCTAGCCAGACGAACCAGATCGAAACCCCGCATTATCTGATCAAGTGGAATGCGGCCGGGCAGCTGACCTCCGTGTACGACAAGGACAACGACCGGGAAGCCATCAAAACAGGCGGCCTGGGCAATGTTCTGACCATTTATGAAGACCGGCCGACCTCATTTTCCAACTGGAACATTGATGCCGATTATCCGGATAAGTCGCGCACGCTTTCTGCTGAGTCGATCACGACGTATCAGGAAGCGGCCGGCTGCCGCGTGGTCTTCAAGTACCGGTTTGACCAGTCGACGGTCACGCAAACGTTGATTGCCGAAAATGACTCACGCCGGCTTGACTTCAAGACGACGGCTGATTGGCATCAGCACGAACTGCTGCTGCGGACCAGCTTTGACCTGAACGTCCTGACCGATCAGGCGACGTACGACATCCAGTTCGGCAACATTCAGCGCTCGGTTGCCCGCAACACCTCCTGGGAACAAGCCAAGTTCGAGGTCGTCGGCCACCAGTGGGCCGACTTCTCCCAGCGCAACTTTGGGGTGGCGCTGCTTAACGACAGCAAGTACGGTTATGCGGCGACTGACCGCGGGCTGTCGTTGTCTCTGATCAAGTGTGGGGTCTACCCGGATACTGATGCGGATCAGGGACTGCACGAGTTCACCTACAGCTTGCTGCCGCACCGTGGCGACTTCATCGAAGGGCGCGTGGCGGAAGCAGCCGCGGACTTGAACGACCCCGTGGTCGTGCGGCAAAATGCGGCGAGCGGCCTGACGCCGCTGTTCACGTTTGAAAAGGCGGACGCGGTTCAGGTCGATGCCATCAAGGCGAGCGAGGACGGTGATGCGGTCATCTTGCGGTTGCACAACAACACGCCTGGCGACACGCAGCTGCGCATTTCGCCGACCTTCGCTTTTGCCAGTGCCGAGCGGGTGGAGCTGGATGAATCGCCAGTGGCTGAGCTGACCGCTGGGGATGATGGCGCGTTTGACCTGGCGCTGAAGCCGTACCAGATTTTGACCGTGGCCTTCAAGCGGAATTAATCTCGGAAGCTCTCATACTTTTCTCACATAAGTGCTTGACACTTATCAGATTTTCATTTAGTATGACTGTCAATAAAGACGAAGAGTAGCAGAGTAGCTGAGTCAGCCATGTCAGTGAGCCGCGGTGAGTGGAAAGCGGTGATGGTCAATCAGCGAAAGTAGGCTATGAGTTGGTGCGGCGACTACGGAAGTTGCACCTGGGATTGCGCCCATTACAGCAATGGCATATTGCCGAATGAATCGGCCGTACGCTCAGAGGTCTAGTTGGCGACGACTAGGCGAATTAAGGTGGTAACGCGCGCAAGCGCCCTTAGCAAATCATTTGCTAGGGGCGCTTTTCCTGTCTTCCGGGATTCTCTCTAGCTCGCGCCTTTTCGTTAATCTTTCATTGGAGGCAGCATTATGGCAAACATTAATCCGAAGCTGACCAAGCGTCAGTACATCACTTTAGGCTCCATGCTATTCGGCCTGTTCTTTGGCGCCGGCAACCTGATCTTCCCAATTCATTTAGGTCAGCTGGCAGGCGGCAACTGGCTTCCGGCCACGTTGGGGTTTCTGCTGTCGGCCGTGCTGCTGCCGCTGCTGGCCATTCTCGCCATTTCGATGACCGAATCCGATTCGATGTTCCACCTGGCCCGGCCGGTCGGGCGCGGGTTCGCGCTGTTTTTCCTGATTGCCACGCACGCCAGCTTGGGCCTGTTGATCGCGACTCCGCGCACGGCAACGGTCGCGTTTGAAATGGCGGTCCAACCGTTCATCGGCCAAGAAAATACTCGCTGGTGGCTTTTGGGGTTCACGGCGCTTTACTTTGCCGCCGCGTACTTCTTTTCCCGCAAGCCGTCGAAGATGACCGATTACGTGGGTAAAATCCTAAATCCGTTGCTGCTGCTGTTGCTGGCCAGCGCGTTCATTGCGGCGTTTCTCATCAAAGGGGACGGTGGGACGCTGCTTCGCGCCACGCACGCCACCGCGGCGGGCAGCAACCTCACCAACGGCTTTTTGCAGGGTTACAACACCATGGATGCGCTGGCCGGCCTGGGCTTTGGGGTCACCATTGTCACTGCGCTTGGGTTCTTCGGCGTTAATCGGCCGCTTCAGCGCTCGAAGGATGTGGCGAAGGTTGGCGCCTTGGCCATGGGTCTGGAGGTAATCATCTACGCGCTGCTGATCGCGCTGGGGGTGCTCTCGCTGAACTTTACCAAGCTGTCAGCCAATGGCGGCCCGGCGTTCACAGCAATCATGACGCATTACACCGGGCTGATTGGCACGGGGCTGCTTGCGGCGATGACGCTGCTGGCCTGTCTGACCTCCGCTATCGGTTTGGTGACCTCGCTGTCGCAGGACTTGGGTCACCGCTTTCCTAAAATCGGCTTCAAGCGGTTTTTGCCACTGACCTGCACGGGCTCGTTCATCATCGCCAACTTCGGGCTGAATGACATCATCACGCTGTCCACACCAGTGCTGATGCTGCTGTACCCGCTGGCCATCGCGCTGATCGTGCTGGGCATCTTGCACCCGTTCATCGGCAAGAACCCAATCATTTATAAAACGACCGTCTTCATGACGCTGATTCCGGCCGTCCTCGACGCGTTGCACTCACTTTACACGGCCTTTCCAGCGCTTTCGCTGCTCAAGGGGATCGATGCGTTTGCCAGCACCTACATTCCGTTGTTTAACATTTCGATGGACTTCCTGCCGTTTATGCTGATCGGCCTGATCGGCGGTACGCTGATTGCTAAGCTGTCCGGCCAGCCGCTGCGAGATCAGTCTTACGAGGCGCTCGACAGCGAAGATTAGGTTATGCTTCTTCCCAAAAGTACAAAGCGGCCAGTGAGGGACTTTTTGCCCCCGCTGGCCACTTTGCGTTGTTCATCAAGATTACGATTTGAAGATTGAATTTTTCGACTGTGTCTGGTGCATCATTCGAAATGGTGGCGTTACCTGATTTAACGGGAAACAAAAGGCATTGGTGTGACGGTATTTTTCTATTTGCAAATTGACAAAACGAGTTAGCCACTGGTTAAGTCACGAATAGCACTTTGAAATTTTTCATCGTTGAGTTTCAGGTCCAAATCATCTCTCATTTCATCAAAGAGCATTTCTAAGATGGCAAGGTAATTCTCGTAGCTTAACTGCCCGGTTGTCACGTCCAACCAAATGGTGCCGTCATCTGAGTTGCCGGCGCTCAGTAGGAGATGATGCTCTGATAAGCTCACACTGTTGTCCTCCTTAAGGCTGAATTCGTCAACTGATGTGACTGGGTGAAATGTTTTGATTATCTTATAAAGAATACGCCAGATACCAACTTTCTCCTGTACTCAGAAAGTTTACAAAAACCGTCACAGGCAGTAAGGCCGAAGCCAGATTACCTATGACGGTTAGAGCGGAAGTTAGCCCTTAATCTTAATTCAATTGAGTTTGGGGACTTAGTCTTCCTCAACCAGATACTGCCGCAGCTTGCCAGCCTGAATCGGGTTGACAGTGGTTTTGACCTTCGTGCCATTTTCCACGTACTCAGTCTTGATCACACCGGTTTCGCGGTTGATGAAATCGACGAGCTGACCCTGGTCAAACGGGATCAGGTAGGTGTGAACGGCGGAGTCCGCGAAGACACGCGCCGTGATCATCTGAACCAGCTTGTCCAGCGACGCCGGATCCTTGGCGGAGTATATCAGCGTGTTGCCGTTCTCCTCAGGGAAGCGGGTGCCGGGCCGCAGATCTGCCTTGTTGTAGGCCTCGATCATCGGGATATTCTCGATACCGATGCTTTTCAGGGTGTCGGTGGTGACCTTCATCATTTCTGGGTAGTGCTCGTCGTGATAGTCGACAACCTGGATCAGGAGGTCGGCGTTGGCCGCCTCGGCCAGCGTCGCTTTGAACGAGTCGATCAGGTTATGCGGGAGCTTGGACACGAAGCCAACCGTGTCGGACAGCAGGAACTTCCGGTTGTCCTTCAGGCTGATCTGACGCACCGAGGTGTCCAAGGTCGCAAACAGCATGTCTTTTTCAAAAACTTGTTTGTCGGCGCCGCGGTCGGTGTAGCGGTCCAGCAGTCCGTTCATTGTTGTGGACTTGCCGGCGTTCGTGTAACCGACTAAGGCGACGACAGGCAGCTTGTTTTCTTTGCGCTGGGCGCGGCGCACTTCCTCGCCGACATCGGCGTCCTTGAGCTCGCGCCGCAGCCGGGCGATGCGCTTGTTCAGCACCCGCTTGTCCATTTCCAGCTTGGTTTCACCGGCGCCGCGGTTAGCCAAACCGCCGGCGCCACCGCCGCCTTGCTGGTCCAGTTTATTCGCTGACGGGTGCAGACGCGGCAGGGCGTATTGCAGCTGGGCAATTTCGACCTGCGCCTGAGCTGTTTTGCTGGCCGCGCGCGAGGCAAAAATGTCGAGAATCAGCTGAGTGCGGTCGACGACGTGCAGCTTCATTTCCTTTTCCAGGTTGCGCAGCTGCGACGGGGACAGCTCATCGTTGATGACCACGGTGGTCGCGTCATTGGCGCGCGCCAGTTCCGCGACTTCCTCAACCTTGCCAGAGCCAAAATAGGTGGCGCCGGTTGGCCGGTCCAGGTTTTGGCGAGTGTCGCCGACCACGTCATAGTGGCGGGCCAAGGCAAGCTCCTTGAGTTCCTGCATCGAGTAGTCAAAATTTTCTTGCATCCGGGAGATCCCGGCGATAATTACTTTTTCAGGTATTTCTTGCATAAATCCTCCATTGGGCACTGCTTGCCGCACTTCACAAAAAAAGGGGCGCACTAAGCTCCCCAGACGTGTGAAACCGGCTCGCAAGCAGCGCAAAAACGATTAGTCATTGGTCGGCGTTGCCTTTCTTAAGCGCATCGCAAGTCGGCTCCTTTCCTTATAGATGCCTTCAGTCTAACACGATTAGGCGATTCCAGCCAATTAGGCCTTCGGCGCTGGCGACGTGCCTTGGGCCAGTTTACCCAGCTTTTCGCCCAGCGGCTCGACCGGCTTGGTCAGGACCTGAACCTTGCCCGAGATTACCTGCATGCGCAGGGGCAGGCCCACGCTTGGGTCGCCGTCAATGCGACTCTTGAGCTTCGTATTCGGCGTCTTGTTCTCGATGGTCAGACTGTCGGCGGCAAAGTACGTCATCCCCGGCAGCTTGGCAAAATTCCCGGTCAGAAAGTACGGCAGCATCAGCAAAAAGCCGCCAAGCGTCGGTTTTGGCGCGACGAAGACGTGAAACAGGCCGTCGTCGGGCTTGGCCTGCGGGGCAAAATTGCGAAAGCCGCCGACCGAGTTGGTCATGGTGACCAACAGAAAGCTGGTGTTGCGCTCCCAAGTGGTCCCGTTTCCGGCGATTTTCAAGTGCCAGTGCTGGTTGCGGCTCAGCGAGTTCAGCCCGCGCGTGAGATACACAATCGGTCCGAAGCGCTGCTTGTCTTTTTGCGAAACGGACACCGCCGCGTTGGCCAACACGCCCAGCGTCAGCGTTGAAATCATGACGCGGTCGTTGACGATGCCGATGTCCAGGTCATGCGGCGTGCCTTCCAGCAGGTTGACCAGAGCCAGGTCGGGCATCAGCGGGATGTGCAGCACCTTGGCCAAGTTGTTGACGGTGCCTTGGGGGATGATGCCTAGGCGCGGCGGGGTGCGGCGTTTGACCAGCCCGCCGGCCACCTGATTGATCGTGCCGTCGCCGCCGATGGCCACGACCACCTCGCTTTTGGCGTGAAAGGCCAAGTCAGTGGCGTCGCCCGGGGCTTTGGTCGGCTGTAGGAGGGCGGTGTGGCCCGCTGCTTTGATGCGGCTGGCCATGTGCTCAGCCACTGCCGAGGCCCCTTTGCGCCCAGCCTCCGGATTGTAAATCAGTGTGTAAGAAGTCATACGCGCATCCCTCCAATAGCTCCAGTGTAACACGCTGGGGCCGAGGCGTTAGACGTGAAAAGCGGGCACTCACCAGCGCATACTTTAGAAAAAGGGGGAATCGCCATGTTACACACGACGCTGATCATTGCAGGAGCGCTCACCATCGGTACCGTGGCTGTGCTGACGGTCGTGCGCAGACGGACCAATGTGCCGGTGCCAATGCCGGTCGCTCGCCGCCGTTGAATTTTTGTGAAGGCTCGAGGTGCGGATCGGTCCTCGCCGCGACCTAATGAAAGCCCCTGACAAGTGTTTAGAAAACTTGCCAGGGGCTTTTGCGTGATGTTGTGAATTTAGGTTAGTTCTCTTCCGTGACGATCCCCCGCCGGCCGTTGCGCGTGGCGGACAAGGTTACCGCGACCATCACAATGTCGATCACAAGGATGACGCCCCACTTGAGGGCGACCGGTGCGTTTGCCAGGATACTGGTGGCTAAGCCGTAGCTGACAAGCGCAATCAAGGCAACGTCGGTCACGATGGTGATCAAGACCCAGGTGGTCGGCTTGAACGCATTACCGCTTTGCTGGCGTTTGGCGATCCACGGCATCATGAAGCCAAGCACGACCATGCCGATTGGCACGATGATGTTCATTGCCAGCTGCAGCGCGAAGGTATCAGCAGTGGCGTCAGTCGGGAAGAAGCCCAACAGTGCAAGCAGCGCGGTGATGCCGAGCATCCACGCGCCGACGAAAATGGCCACGTGGCGGTTCTTCAGGTAAGTGTAGCTTGGCTTCGGGAACCGCTCCGGGTGAATGCGGACCATCAGGTAGGCCCAGAACAGGAAGCAGGTCGAGGCCGGTGACACGATGCCGTTCAGGTTGAGCAGCCAGTTGAAGATGTCGTTGATCTTCGGCAGCAGGCCGCCCAGCGCCATGATCAAGGCACACAGGATGGTGGTCATCCAGTAGCCGTTGATCGGCAGGCCGTCGCTGTTTTTCTTGGTCAGCTGACGCGGCATGAAGCGCTTGGCCACATCCGACAAGAAGACGCGGGTCGAGGCGTCCAGGATGACGGCCAGCTGGGCGAGCATGTAAATGCCCTGCACGCCGGCGAACACGTACATGAGGCTCTTACCCATGCCGAACTGCTCCCCGATACGCAGGAACGCGTAGTAGGAGCCGTTCATTTTCAGATCGTTCGGCAGGTGGTGGGCATTGAAGTACACGCCCAAAGAAAAGGTGCCAAGGAGAGTCAGGAACATCGTCATGATGGCAATCATCTTCAGGGCCTTGGGGAAATCCTTGGCCGGGTGCTTCATGTCAGCGGTGTATGGCGCCGCCAGTTCCGAGCCGTTCATCGCGAAGACGAACAGACCGAACGTGGACAGGAAGCCCAGTGAGAAGAAGTCCTTGGGGATGAACGCCTTGAAGTTGAACGGGTGGGTGGCAATCGGGTTGCCCTTAGCCAGCCCCACAAAGGTCATGATGACGAACAGCACGGTCATGATGAACATGGCCCCGCCGCCGATGGTGGACATCACTTCCAGTGACTTGTTCTTAAACAGGTGCTGGATCCAGATGAAGACCACGAAAATCGCGGCGGTGGTGATCCCAAACCAGGCATTACCCAGGTGGGCCTGAATGTTGCCGTTACCGGAGATGATCCACCCCAGCGAGATGACGACCGAGTTGGCGACATCGACAACGTAAGGCAGGCCGGTGATCCAGTAGAACCAAGCGGCGTAGTAGCCGACGGTGTCGCCGTTGGTTTCGCGCATCCATGAGGTGATGCCGCCGCCGCGTTCGGCGAAGGTCGAGCCCATGTGGGCGACGATCAGGTTGTAAGGAAGCACGTACAGGAACGTCATCAGGACCCATGAGGTGACGGCGACGAGTCCTTGGTTCTGGAAGTTATAAATAATATCATCAAAGCCGATGACGGTGACGAAATCCATCAGGCCGACAATGACCCATGGAATATATTCTTTTCTATCTTTAGTATCCATTTTTTCCTCCGAGTGTGACTAAGTGCGGTCAACTCTCAAAGGCCCGGGGCTTTATTTCTGCGCATAGGGCTCCTCCAAGTCAGACAATTTTGTCTTACCCATTTTACCCTATATTGGTTTTCAGTAAACACCTAAAATGAAGGACCCGGTGTGACTGGAGAAAATTGTCCCACGAATGTTGAACCGCATGAAAATAAACTCGGACACATTTGGGTGAGCCCAAACAAAAACGCCACCAGCCGTCTGGCCGATGGTGGCGTAAAATGGTGACTAATTCTTTCACGCGGCGCTAACGCCTTTGCGGCCGTTGCGCGTGATCAGCAGCACGAGCCCCACTGCAAGCAGGTCGAAGACAATGACCAGTGCCAGCTTAGGCAGGGCGGCAAGGCTCGCAAACAGGCGCACATCGATGCCGTAGCTGACGGCTGCGACCGCCCCAATCGCGAGTAGCACGGTGATGATCTGCCAGCCGCGAACGCTGAAGGCCGCCCCGCGGGCTTGCTGCCGCTTGGCGAGCCAAGGCATCATGAAGCCCAGGATGATCATCCCTGCCGGTACCGCAAAATTTAGCGTCAGCATGGTGGCGAAGGTCTTCGGATCTGAATCGGTTGGGAAGAAGCCCATGACCGCCAGAATGAAGGTGACGCCGAACATCCACAGGCCGACCAGAAAGCCCAGCTTGTCAGACTTGATGTAGGTGTATTCCGGGGTCTTGAATTGGTCGGAGTGCCGCCGCAGCATCATGAAGGCCCAAAACAGGAAGCAAGTCGCAAACGGCGATACAATGCCGTTCAGGTCCAGCAGCCAGTTGAAGATGTCGTTGATTTTCGGCAGCAGGCCGCCGAGAGCCATGATGACGCCACAAATCGCGGTGGTCAGCCAGTAGCCGTTGATCGGCAGGCCATCGCTGTTCTTCTTGGTCAGCTGCTTGGGCAGGAAGCGTTTGTTCACGTCGGCCAGGAAAATCCGAGTAGAACCGTCCAGCAGAATGGCCAGCTGCGCCAGGTCGTACAGCAGCTGCGTGACCGTGAAGGTGTACAGCAGCGTGTTGCCCAGGCCAAACTGATGACCGATCAGCTGAAATGCGTAGTAATTCCCGTTCATTTTCAGGTCGTTCGGCAGGTGGTGGGCGTTAAAGTAGACGCCCAGACTGAAGGTGCCAAATAGAGTCAGGAACATGGTCATGATGGCGATCATCTTCAGCGACTTGGGAAAATCGCGACTCGGGTGCTTCATGTTGCCCGTGTACGGCGCGGCCATTTCGGAGCCGTTCATCGCGAAGACGAACAGGCCGAACGTGGACAGAAAGCGGAAGGACCAGAAGTGCTTCGGCATGAAGGCCTGCAGGTTGAACGGATGGGTGGCGATCGGCCGGCCCTGCTTCAGGCCGACGAACGTCATGATGACAAACATCACCGTCATCCCAAACATGGCGATCCCGCCGATAGTGGACATGACCTCCAAGCTCTTGTTCTTGAAGAGGTGCTCGAGCCAGATGAAGACCACGAACACGAAGGCGGACAGAATTCCGAACCACGCGTTCCCCATGTGCGACTGAATGTTGCCGTCGCCGTTAAGGATCCAGCCGGCGGAAATGATGACTGAGTTGGCCACGTCCACAACGTAAGGCAGTTCAGTGATCCAGTAAAACCAGCCGGCAAAGTAGCCGACCGTATCGCCGTTGGTCCGGCGCATCCAGGACGTGATGCCGCCGCCTTCGTCAGAGAAGGTCGACCCCATGTGCGCGACGATCAGGTTGTAGGGGATGACGTAAAAGAACGTCATCAGCACCCAGGTGAACAGCGCGACCAAGCCCTGATTGCGAAAATTATAAATAATATCATCAAAGCCAATCACGGTGACGAAGTCCATCAGGGCGATGATGAACCATGGAATGTAATGATTTTTTTCGTCTAATTCATTATTCATTTGATTACTCCTCAGCTGTCAGTGACGTTCAACAAACCGAGGGCCGGGGGCTTTGTTGCGGGCCATGACCACTCTCCTCACGGGCACTGTGCGGCAAACTTGCACAGTTTACTTATGACACTATTGATTAATTCTAGACGTCTTTTCAGAAAATTCTAGGCCATTTCAGAAAATATGTTGAGAAATGGTTAAGCGACTTACAGAGTTGTTAGCGGCCACCCGCAAAACGTAAGGTCACAGCGCGGCGTTTTACGTTACGATATTGGCATGGACAAATTAGGGGGCACTCGCCTCAAATGGAGGAATCAACATGGCAGAGCAACCGGTCGTCAGCGTTAAGGACGTCACCAAAACTTATGGCAAGCGCGGCGAAAAGCAGTATCAGGCCTTGAAAGGCATCACGTTTGATGTGCAGCCCGGCGAATTTGTCGGCATCATGGGGGCCAGCGGCTCCGGTAAAACCACGCTGCTCAACATTTTAAGCACACTGGACCGGCCGACTTCCGGAAGCGTCGCAATCAACGGCCAGGACGTCACCGCGTTGCGGGGCAACCAGCTGTCTGATTTTCGGGCCAAGCGAGTCGGGTTTATTTTCCAGGACTTCAACTTACTTGAGAACTTGACGGCCCGCGAAAACATTGCGCTGCCGATGGCGCTTCAAAACGTCAAAAGTGCCCAGCAGCAGACGGCAGTGACCCAAATCGCCCAGACGCTAGGTATCGATGCGGTGCTCGACCACTACCCAACGGAGCTGTCCGGCGGCCAAAAGCAACGCGTCGCGGCCGCCCGCGCCTTGGTGCAGCAGCCGGCAATCCTGTTTGGCGATGAGCCGACCGGGGCCTTGGACTCGCAGTCCGCACGCGAGCTGCTGAATACGATGGCGCAGCTGAATGACCAGCAGCATGTGTCGATCCTGCTGGTGACGCATGACCCGTTTTCTGCCAGCTACGCCAAGCGCATCCTGTTCATCAAGGATGGCCAAATCGGCCAGGAGCTGGTGCACGGCGAAAAGACGCAGGAGCAGTTCTACCAGGAGATTTTAACGACCCTGGGCACATTTCAGCAGTAAGGAGGCGGGAAGATGTTACGCAAATTAGCACTCGGCGGGATCCGCTCCCGCTTTCGCGATTACGCGGTCCTGTTTTCCGGACTGGTGATCGGCAGCGCGGTGTTTTACATGTTTCTCAGCCTCGCAACCAACAAGGCGTTTCTGACCGCCAACACCATGGTGGGGATGACCTCGTTCATCTTCGGCTTTGGGGAGGTTCTGCTGGTGATCATCACAACGGTGTACATCGTTTACGCCAACAGTTTCCTGATGAGTATGCGCCAGCGCGACTACGCGATGTTCATGATGCTCGGCGCCAAAAGTCGCAAAATTGCGCAGTTGATTTTTATTGAGACGGTCACGGTCGGCGTGCTCGCCGCCGTGGTCGGCATCGCCTTAGGCATGGGCCTGACCGGCGTGGCCGGACACGTCTTAATGGCGCAGCTGCACGCCCCGGCGACGCATTTTTCCGTGGTTTGGCCGCCGGCAATCATGTGGACGTTTGTCTTTTTCCTGCTGATGTTTGTGGTCGGCGCGCTGATCAACGCGCACAACCTGCTTAAAACACCGCTGCTGGACCTGCTGCACGCGGCCACGACCCCGAACCGGCTGAAGACAAAAAAATGGGTGCTGGGGATTCAGGCCGTTTTGGCGGTGGTGCTGCTGGCAATCGGGTATTGGGCGATGAGCCAGCTGGCCAAGCTGGTCCTGGCCGGCATCGCAATTGCGCTGGTCACCATCGTGCTGGGTTCCTATTTTCTGTTTAATGCGCTGCTGGTGTGGCTGATCGGCCTGCTGAAAAAGAATAAGCGCTTTGCCGCCAAGGGCCTGCACACGTTCACGCTCAGCCAGCTCAGTTTTCGCATCCGAGATTACACTCGGATTCTGGCTGTCGTGTCCATTCTGTTTGCGCTGGCCCTCGGTGCCATTACCGTCGGGCTGGGATTTGAGCATGACATCCCGGACCTGGCCTCGAAGCAAAATGCGTACGATACGGTCGTCGTTGATCCGAATGCGGCCACCATGGCCAAGGCGCGCCAGCTGACCGGGGTCAAGGCCCAGATCAACTACCACCTCAAACAAGACGCCAAGCACGTTTACTTCAACGCTTCGGAACTGGACCGTGACCCAGTGCTGGTGGTTCAGTTTGCCCGTGGGCCGGTCAAATTCACAAAGCTGACCGCCGCCAATTTTGCTCAGAAGAGCGGCGATTACGATAGCCAGTTAGGCCAGTTTTTGCCGGCCAAAGCGCAGGGCAAGCAGCTCGCCGTACTGACCGCAAGCCAATTTGCCGCCTTGACTAGTCCAGTGCAAACTGCGCACACCTGGCGGCTGAAGGACTTCACGGCTAACTACGACCAGCTCTCAGCGTTGAACAAGGCCATCGTCGCCCAGTACGGCAAAGAAAGCACCGCCGTTTACGGGCAGAAGTTTACCTATTACGACATGATCAACGGCGCCTTTTCGGGGATGGCCTTTATGGGCTTCTTCCTGGGCATCGCGTTCCTAGCCATGCTCGCGTCGACCTTGATGTTCAAGATTCTCAGCGGAGCGTCCTATGACCAAAGCCGCTATCTGATGCTGCAAAAAATCGGCGTGCGGCCAGGCCTGCTGCGCAAGTCCGTGCGCCAGGAGATCGGGGCCCTGTTCTTCTTTCCTGGCCTACTTGGCGTGATCCACGTGCTGTTTGGCCTGAAGATGTTTGTCGGTCTACTTCAGGAGCCTTATGGTCACTTGCTGCTGCCGTTCGGGTTGTTCCTAGTGCTGTATGCTGTATACTACCTGCTGACCGTGTGGCTGTATGAGCGCATTGTCATCCAGAAGGATATCGCGACTGATTGAGGCGACTTGAACAATCACGAATCGATATTTGACTTTTCAGAAAGGCGGCTGTTTAGCCGCCTTTTTTGATGTGGGAAAAGTAGCCGGCAGCCCCATTCTGATGCGGTCTGAGCCGAATGCTTGACATTGCCAGAGGCAAGCAGTATGCTAGCTCTCGTTTTCAAATTACAGCGGCTCGCGTTGGGGCGAGTCAGGGGGGCTATCATGATTTCGCAAGACATGGCGTTCGCGCCAATCGATGATATTGGTGCGATCACATATCCAAGCTTGGCTGGGCTTTCCTGCCCGCACTGCGGGGCTGACCATTTTGTGCCGGTGCGTCTTTCGCACCGCAAATTGCGGATGGATATGGTGATGGAAGATGATTCGGTGCAACCGGTCGCCTTCAAACCCATCGAAGTGCAGTGCCTCGTCTGCGGCCGGCGCTTTGACGCGCAGCCGCATGATGCGAGCGCTGAAGAACGCCTCGCCGTGCCGCATACGCTGACCATCACCCGCGAGAAGAATCGGCTAGGTGGGACGGTGTACGTGATGCTCAACGGCTTTGCCCAGTGCCTGCCAATCGAAAACGGCGAAACCTTGCAGCTGGAGATCAACACCAAGGATGTGTACATCTTTGTGGCCGGCAACACCAAACGGTTTGATCGGCAAAACGCCTTCCACCTGAGTCTGACCGATCTGTCCCCGGATCCTGAGGTCAGCTTCAAGTTTCACCCTCAATTTCTGTAATCAAGCGCAGCGGTTCTCGTGATGAGGGCCGCTTTTTTCGTGGTGTAAAAATCAATCAAAAAACCGGCCGTCACGATGACGACCGATTATCAGGCTCGTTGGTTCCCGCAAACCAGCGGAGTTATTCAAACATTTTCTTGGTGGCCCGCAACAAAGTCGGGATGTCCTTGTCGTAGCGCGGCGTCTTGACCAAGTGGCTCATCGGGATGCCGGCGAAGTGGTACGCGGCGATCTCGCCGGAGCGGACGGCGCTTTGCTCAGTGAAGACCATCTGGTACGGCTGCTCAGCGAACTCACCGGTGAAGGCGAGGTTGGTCGAGTGCGCCGGAATGACTAGCGGCCGGTCAGCCTTGGCGCGGTTGTTGAACAGGGCAGAGGCGTAAGGCATGTAAACGGGGATGCAGTTGATCACCGAATCCATGATGGCTTGCTCGTGTTCCTTGATGTTGATGGGACCCGGATCGACCATCGACAGTTGGCCGAGCAGCTCTTTCAGCATTTCCTCGCCGGTCATCTCGATGTATGGCTTCTGCACAAACTCACCGGTGCGACGCGGGTACAGGAAGTAGCCCCAAATGACGCTTTCGTCGGGCTTTTGCGTGGTGAAATGGGGCTGATGGTGAACCACAATCGACATGTTGACGTCGGGCTGACCCAGCGGTGTAATCGGCGCCGTGCTCAAAAATGAGTTCAGCGCGTTGCCAGGCACCTGGGTCGTGATGCGCGTGATCTCGTTGAGCAGCAGGTGGTCCTTGGTGGTCAACGTGAAGCTGACCCACTCGGATGCATCCCGGTCGGCAAAGAACTTGTCTGGGTTGCCGAGGTTGTAGAAGTGACTCGCGGCCTTTTTCCACAGGCTGGCGGCGATGCCGTAGTCCATATTCTCGCGTGCCGGAGTATGGTAGTCGCCAATGGTGGCAGAATCAGTGATTGAGCCGTTGGTGAAAATCACCGCCGTGTCATCGTCGACATTGACATGTTCGACGTCGCCAGTGTTGGCGTCAGTCACTTCCAGATCGGTGACCGTAATTTCATCCTGCATCTTGGAGTCCTTGAAGTTCCAGTCGGAGACGATTTTGTCCAGGACGATGTTGACGCCCTGATCCTGTAAGTACTTGATCAGGGGCATCATGATGCTTTCGTACTGATTGTAGCGCGTGCGGTTGACGCCGACTAGATGCTCGATCTGCGTGAATTCGTACAGCATCATGTGCATGTAACGCCGCAGCTCCTGCGCACTGCTTTGGGTGCGGAAGGCAAACGTGGTCTCCCACATGTACCAGAAGTTGGTGGTGAACATGTGCGGGTCGTCTTGGAAGTAGTCGGCGATGGTGACGTTATCGAGTTGCTCCTCGTCCTTGTCCGGCATCATGACCAGCTTGGTCAGCAGCATCCGGTCCTGGTTATTCAGGCCGAGGTGCGAGGCGTTGACGATGCCTTCACCGCGGCGCAGCAGGCGGGCCTTATCGAAAGTGCGGTGCTTGCTGTCAAAATCGCGGGTGTCTTCAGCCGCGGTCATGCCGGGTTCGGTAACGGACTGCACGCGGCTGAGCAGATCCATCAAATCGACGTAGGTGCGGTAGTTGAGCATGCGGCCGCCGCGGGCGATGTAGCCCTTGGTGTTGTCCAGCGGGTGCGCCTTGTTCCAGTATTCAGCGGCCTGGTCAGTGGCGGCGCTGCCGTCATTGGAGCCGTGGTCGTCCAGACTGTAGAAGGTGATGGCCGAGCCATCCCATTTGCCTTCCTGAATCAAGTACACGGCCGCGGCCATGTTGGCCAGGCCGGCACCAATCATAATTGCCTTGTGTTTGATCATATCAAAAGCTTCCTTTCGTTTGCGGCTGCGTCGTACTTCCGCGTTGGCGGCACGAAGCGCGAGTGTGGCACGCATTAATCTAGCTGCGCTGTGATTCAAAAATGGCGTAATCCTTCGCGTCGTCGTGGAACCAGTCCAGTTTCTTCAAGGTGTAGACGGTGGCGCCGGCAAGGACGCCGGCAACTAGGCCAAGGAGTAGGGTTTTCTTTTTCATCAGATGTACCACCTTTCTGTTTACGCTTTCAGTGTATGAGGAAAAATGGCGCAAAAAAATAGGCAACCCGAGGGGATTGCCCAAAAATCTCAATGTAATGTATTCGCGTTGTGAATAGCGTTTTGCACCGCGCCTGTCAGCATGATGTCACAGCGGTGGACGATGGCCTGCTTCGGCTCGGTCAAGCCCTCCATCAGCCACTGAATGATCTGTGCAACAATCGCCAGGCCGTAAAAATTGCAGATGTCATCGGTCAGCGGTTTTGGCAGGTTGGGGTCGGCATCGTTTACGACGCGCTGCACCAGGGATTCCGCAACGGTGGCCAGCAGCTGCTCCAGCAGGTCGCGGCCTACCGAGTTGAACGAGGCGACGCAGAATGAACGGTTGTCATCGATGTAGTCCAGCAGCATGCGCAGCGCTTTTTGCCACTCGGTGATCTGCGCGTACTTGGCCATTTGGACGATGATCTCCTGCTCATAGATCCAGGCCAGCAGGGAATAGATGTCCTCGAAGTGGTAGTAAAACGTGTTGCGCGTCACCCCGGCCTTTTTCGTCAGCGCGCTGATGGTGATGTGGTCCAGCGCGGTGGTCGCCATCATCTCGCGCAGGGTGTGAGCCAGGCGCCGCTTGGTCGTGTCCGTCGCCATGGCCTAAACCAGCTTCAGCTCGTTGTAGCCGAGGACCTTGATGCCTTCGTCGGTGAGGGCGATGCGCGAAATGGACCCGTTGCGCGGCGAATCAGTGACGATCCAGCCGTCGTCTTTGCCAAACTTGTCGATAATGCTGCGAATAGTCGTGCCGTGCGTGACCAAGAGCACATTGTCGCCGTTCTGATTCTGGTCCCGAAGCAGCTTGAAGCCTTTCTGCAGACGGTTCCAGTAGGTCAAGGCGTCCTCGGCGTCATGGAACGGGTCGGCCTCATGCATGAAGTCCTTCGTTGCGTCAACGCCGAATTTTTCGATCAGTTCCTTGAACGTGCGGGCGCCGTGGGGCATGCCCACCGCGTACCAGGTCTTCGGCGAATCCTCGCCTTCGTAGTAGCCGTAGAACTGCTCGCGAAACAGCGGGGTTTCGGTCAGCGCAACGTTGCTGTTGAAGTTTTGCTCGAGGATGTAGCCTGCCGTTCGCCGCGCGCGGGTGGTGTCGCTGCAGTAGGCGCGGGTGAACGTCACGTGGCGCAGCGCTTCGCCGGCGCGCTTGCCGTCTGCGATACCCTTTTCGGTCAGCGGTGAGTCCGACCAGCCCTGCATCTTGTTGAATTTATTGAACCAGGTCTGACCGTGCCGGACCAGGTAAACCGTAACAGTTTTCATGGCGCACCTCCGTGTGATTTACTTCAAGTTTACCACAGCACAAGCCCCCGCTGAGGCCCAAAAAGGGGGGCGGCTGGCGGCCGTCCCCTTAGGTCGAACTACTTCTGCTGATTGCCTTCGTAATACGCCGCACGCTTGGCGGCGTGGCGCTTGGCAATTTCTTCCTTCTGCTTGGCGCTTGCGGCTTCCTGCGCCTTTTTCTCGGCGTTCAGCGGTGCGGTCAGGTCGAAGAACCAGCTGGTGACCTGGGCGTCGGCGGGCCCGAGCCAGGCCGGACGCAGCAGCGTCTGGTCGTCGTTAAACTCGTCCACCAGGCTTTCGACGATGACCACACAGTTTTTCAGGCTGGCCAGGGTGGCAGCACGACTGCTTTGGTCATATGTGGCCGCCAGCTGACTTTGCTCATAGGACGCCAGCTTGGGCCAGACGTTCTTGAAGTTAACGCCTGGGTCAAAGTGGCCATCTTGCGCCAGCGTTTCCCGGTAGGCGTAAAGCGTGAGCACCTGCGGCCGCAGGTGGGCGTTGAACTGCTCATTGGCGTATAGCAGGTTATTGCGCGAAAGGCCCTTGATCACATTGCCGGCGATCCAGAAGATTTCATTGAGGGTCGCCTCGTAGTCCGCCTGCGTCGGCGCAGTGAGAAAATGGCTGGACGCGTCGGTGGCGCGTGGGGTGACGCGGCCTTGGCCCTGCCGCCAGATGATCGCGTTCAAGTGGTCGGCAGCCAGGTACGCGGCTTCGTCAGCGGCGGGCGCGATTTTCCAGTCGATCCGCCGCGTGCCTTGGTAGCGGGTCAGCCAGGATTCCCAGGCGCCGGTGGCCGGGCCGAACAGGTGAGTGTCGTGCAGGTGTTGGACCAGTTTGGTCGCCCCCAGCGCGTTCACCCAGGCTTTAGCGTCGACCTGGTCCGGGTCAGCGGCAAACAAGGTGACGTCCAGATCTGTCCATTCGTCCGGCGTTTGGTCAGGATCGTTGCCTGATCCTTCAGTCCCGATAGCGAGAATGTTGGCGTCGTTTTCCGCGCGCTCAATAATTTTATCGATGTCTGCCATGTTGTGCCTCCGTTAAAGTTTGTCCCCATTATAGCCCTTTGCAGGACGAAAAAAGCCAGCCGCAATGGGCTGGCAATATGACTTAATCATTGAAGTTGCCGGATTCGACGTCCTTGATAAACTGCTTCAGGTGCGCGAAGTAAACCGGGGCGTTGTCGATCATGTGGTGGTGGCCACCGTCTGGCGTGGTGACCAAACGGGCATGCGGAATGTCCTCGGCCATGCGCTGAGCCGAGCGCAGCGGCATGGTTTCATGCTCGCCGAAGGTCAACAGGGTCGGCACGGTGATGTTGTGAATCTGGTCGCGAATGTCCCAGTCCTTCAGCTTGCCGGTGACGACAAATTCATTGTCGCCTTGGAAAGCGTTGTAAACTGGGGTGCCAGTGGTGTCGATCAGGTGGGAAATGGCAGGCGGCTGCTTGCGGTCCACGTAGCTGCGGTTCAGCACGTCGACGTACTTCTGGTATTGCGCGTCCTTCCAGTTGCCTTCTGCCTCAATTTTCTTCATGTACTTGACGGCCTTGGGCGGCAGGCACTCTTCACGCACATAGTTGACGTGGTCGACGTACTCGTCGATGTTGTCGATCATGGAGGAGATGATGGCGCCCTTGAGGTGCTCGCCGTACTTGAGCGCGTACAGCTGCGTCAAGGCACCGCCCCAGCTTTGCCCAATCAGGTAAAAATGATCCAAGCCGAGCTTTTGGCGGACTTCCTCAACTTCGCCTAAGAAGTAGTCCGTGGTCAGGTACTTTTTGGCAATTTCTGGGTCTGAGTAGTCCGGCTGATCCGAGTACCAGCTGCCGAGCTGATCGTACATGTGCACTTGGACGCCGAGGTCGCTCAGCTGCTCGCCGAAGTTTTCCCAGTATTCGTGGTTGCCGCCAGGGCCGCCGTGCAGGCAGAGCAGGTGAATGTCGCCCTCGCCCTGCGTGTTGGTCCAAAGGTGGTAGCCGTTATCAAGCGTCAAAATCGTGGTTCCTTGCTTCATTGTGGTCACCGCATTTCCTTATAATAGTCTCATTCTATCACTTTCACTGCAGGCATGGTGGGATGCATCACACTTGCCTCAGCTTAGTTGACCTTTTCAAATTCTGCTCGCATCTGGCCGATTTGCGCCTTGTCGCCGGAGAAAATGATGTGGTCGCCCAGGTGGAGCTGGGTGTCACCATGCGGGGCGATGAAGTGGTCGCCGCGGAAAATCTGGCTGATGGTGATGTCGTTGACATAGGGCAGGTTCTTGACCTCCAGGCCGGCAAAGCGGCGGTTGTTGACGACGATTTCGAAGATGCCCGCGGTGGTGTCCTGCAGGATCTTGAGCGTCGACGGTGTTTCAATCAGGCTGCGCAGCATTGCGATGTTGGTCTCGAAGGTGTTGTAAACCTCAACGCCTTGCGCGGCCAGCTCATCGTAGCGGCCATCGGTGGCGTTTTTGGCGTCGAAGCGGGCGATGATGCGCGGCACCTTGGCCGCCAAGGCGAGTTCGGCAACGGCAAAGTTCTTATCTTCGTCGAAGTGGGCGAGGACGATGATGTCGGCGTCAAACACGCCGGCGTTCTGGAGCGTTGGCTCGGTCACGTCGGCCAGCAAGGTGACCGGCGCTTCGGAGTTGTAGGTTTTGAACTTGACCGGGTCGTCGGTGTACAGGCGCACCTCGTACAGGCCGCGGGTCAGCTGCTGGACGATTGGCACGGTCATCAGGTTGGCGCCGATGATGTGGACGCGCGTCTTTTTGACGTCGTCTTTTTCCGCAACGTAGAAGGTGTTGAATAGAATCGGGCTGGCGATGCAGGTGATGACCGCGGCCAGCGTGAAAGCGGCGCTTTGGGTGCTGGAGATGATGCCCAAGCTTTTGCCGATCGACAGCGCCGGAATGACCAGCGTGATCGTGGTCGACGTCAGCAGCATGCCGGCCAGCGCGTTGTGCTTGCGAAACCGCATCAAAAGCAGCGGGATCAGCAGCGCTTTGGCCGCATAAAAGGCGATCAGCAGCACAGGAATCAAGGCCAGGCTGGCCGGGTCCTTGAACATGGCCGGCAGGTTCATGTTCGCACCGGTCATAATGAAGAAGATCGGGATGAAAAAGCCGTAGCCAATGCTGGTCAGCTTATCCTCCGTCTCCTCGCGCGGTTTGAGCAGCTTCATCACCATGCCGGCGAGAAACGCGCCCAGAATATTTTCGGCGCCGACGGACTCGGCCACGGTGACCAGCGTGACGATCAGGAAAAAGGCCAGTCGAATGTCCAGCTGCGTGGTACTTTTATCGATTTCGGCGAACCACTGGTAAGGCTTGCGAAAACGGTGTAGCAGGAAGATGGCGGCCACGAAAATCAGCAGCAATAGCCACACGCTGCGTGAGGAGGTGCCGTTGAGGTTTTGGTAAACGGTCAGTGCAATCAGCGGCAGCACCTCGCCCAGTGCGGCCAGCAGCAGGACCGTTTGCCCGAACGGTTTGCTCAGCAGCTCTTTTTCCTTCAGCGCGGCGATGACCACGCCCAGCGCCACCGTGGCGAAAATAATCGCGGCAAACACGATGTGGTGATACAGCCCGAGCAAGTCAAGCACCCAGGCCGCAGCCAGTGCCATGAGGACGATGCTGCCGTAGCTGAGAAAGGCCAGCGGGGCCACGCCGATTTTGCTGCCAGCCTGTTTTTGCGGCCGGAACAGAGAAAAGTCGATTTCCATCCCCGACAGAAAAATCAAGACGATGACACCGAGGGTGCGCAGTTCCTCAAGCACGGCATTGCTGGTCACCCAGCCCAGCAGGCTGTTGCCCAAAATGATCCCGACAATGATCTCGGCCACCGCGGTGGGGAGACTGTGAATATTGAATTTGGCCATGAGCAGCGGGGTGAGCAGCGCCGCAAACAAAACGACCAGCAGTGAGATGCTTTGCATGTCGCTTCCTCCAAACAAGAAGAATTTGTGCCCATTTTACCGCAGGTTTCCGTTGATTGCGTCAGGCGGCCAGCGCGGCCTTGAAAAACGATAACATAAATTCTGTGAAAAGGGTTGACGTTTGATGAGCGGGCCATTAGACTCTGGAGTAACAAAATAATTCGTCCTAAACCGTTGAAGTGGAGATCAAGATTGTCGTGCACGCACAGAGAGCGACCGCAGCTGAGAGTGTCGCCGAACGCAGGCAGTTAAATGGACCACTGAGGGACAGACCAAAAGTCAAGAGCGGAGGAATGGCGTTCTTAGGGCTAAGGCTAGCGGACCATGAGCGCGGCGTGCAGAGCACGCAAGCGAATGGTCGCTAGCCGCTAGCCCGTTGCCATTCCGTAGCTCGCCGTCGAGTCAGTCTGTACGTGAGGTATACGTCAGTTACCGGAAGGGTGTTGGCCCTTCGTCAAGGGGCGCGCTGGGTTTGCGCAGCGCGCAATTAAGGTGGCACCGCGGAGTCAATCCGTCCTTAATCAGTCATGTCGGCTGGTTTGGGGCGGATTTTTTTGTTGGTAAAAATTCTGGACCAACAAAGGAGAGAGTCACATGGCACAAGAAGATACGCATTTTGGCCAGTACGGCGGCCAGTTCGTCCCTGAGGCACTGATGCCGGAGCTGATCAGGCTGAACGAGGCATTTCAGGCCTGCAAAACTGATGAGAAGTTTCAGGCTGAGTTCCACCGGCTGCTGAACGACTACGCCGGGCGGCCGAGCCTGCTGTACTACGCCAGGCGCATGACCGAGGATATCGGTGGCGCCAAAATTTACCTGAAGCGCGAGGACCTGAACCACACTGGGGCGCACAAAATCAACAACGTCATCGGCCAGGCACTGCTAGCCAAGCAGCTGGGCAAAACACGGCTGATCGCCGAAACTGGTGCGGGTCAGCATGGGGTCGCCACGGCCACCATCGCGGCGTTGTTCGGCATGAAGTGCGAGATTTTCATGGGCAAAGAAGACACCGAGCGTCAGAAGCTAAACGTGTTTCGGATGGAGCTGTTGGGTGCTAAGGTCGTGGCGGTCACTGACGGTCAGGGCCTGCTGAAGGATGCGGTCAACGCCGCTTTGGCAGACTGGTCCCAGCACACCCAGGACACCTTCTACGTCATTGGCTCCGCGGTTGGCCCCGCCCCATACCCGGCCATGGTTCACGAATTCCAAAGCGTGATTTCCACCGAGTCCAAGGACCAGATTCTCAAGGCGGAGGGCCGCCTGCCGGATGCCATTGTGGCCTGCTGTGGTGGCGGTTCAAACGCGATTGGCAGCTTTGCGGCTTACTTGGACGACCCCGAAGTTAAGCTTTACGGGGCTGAAGCCAGCGGCCAAGGCTTGGCCTCAGGCAAGACGGCGGCCACGCTAGAGCTGGGCTCCGATGGGATTTTCCACGGCATGGCGTCCAAGTTCCTGCAGGACAAGGACGGCCAGATCGCCAAGGTTTATTCCATCTCGGCCGGGTTGGATTACCCGGGCATTGGACCCGAGCACGCGGCACTGCAGGCCAGCGGGCGCGCCACTTACGTGGGCATCACCGACGAAGAGGCGGTGCAGGCGTTTGAATACATCGCGCAAAAGGAAGGCATCATCGCCGCTATTGAAAGCTCGCATGCGGTGGCCTATACCCGTAAATTGGCCAAGACCATGAGCCCGAATCAGATCATTATCTGCACACTGTCGGGCCGCGGGGATAAAGACGTTGCACAAGTCGCAGACTATCGGGGGGTGGATCTCAATGACTAACATCACAGATATTTTTAAGCAAAAAGCGGTGATCCCGTTTCAGGTAATCGGCGATCCGGACGTTAAGACGACCGTGGCCAATGTCGTCGCCGAAGCCAAGGCCGGCGCTTCGCTGGTCGAACTGGCGCTGCCATTTTCCGACCCCGTTGCCGACGGGCCGGCGGTCAAGGCCGCCAACTTACGGGCACTGGATGGTGGGATCAGTATCCCAGAAGCGTTTGACGCCATTGCTGAGATTCGGGCACAAACCGATGTGCCGATCGCACTGGTGACGTACACGAACATTGCCTTTGTCTACGGTTTTGAGGCCTTCGCCAATAAGGCGGCGGCACTGAACATCACTGGGGTGATTGTACCGGACATGCCACATGAAGAGGCGCACCTGTTTGCGCCATACCTGGCCAAGGAGGGGGTCAACTTCATCACGATCGTCGGGCCGGCGAGCTCGGTGCGCACGGCCACCGTTGTGAAGCCTGCCGTGGGGTTTTTGACGCTTTTTCCGGCGCTGCCAGAACCGCTGCTTACTCAGGAGCTCGATGCTGTCCACGCGGCTACAGACTTGCCAATCGTGATCAATACCGCGAGCGACGATCCGCAAACCATTCAGGCCCTGGCCCAAAAGGTCGCCGGGGTGCAGCTGACCGAGGCGTTTGTCGGACTGACCGACCCGGCCGAGGTCACGGCGCGCACTATCAAGTATTTAACCGCGGTCAAGTAGCGAGCGCTGGTCCAACCGTTACCGCCTCTGGGCGCTCAACCTGATCTTCACAAGCAAGCACCTCCAGGAAGTCGATGCACCGGTCGGCTTCCTTTTTGGCGTAAAAGGGAAAGCGCGGGGTGGACTACGCTGGGCGCAAGGCGCTGTTTTCATTGCAGTGGCGCCGCGCAAGTGGTATGATTGTTCAACGATTATTTTACCTTAAGGGGGCCCTTGCGTGGCAGATCAGAAACAGCTCGAACAGGCACATCTTGACACCACAATGCAGGAACTGGCGGCAGCCGACACGAGGCTCAGTGCAGAAGTGGCACGGACCAAGGCAGAGGAAACCAATCTCAACAAGAACTTTTTCGCGGATACCAAGATCAACCTGACGAACGACGCGGAGACCATTGAAACTGCGGCCAGCATTCAGCAGCAGCAACAGATGCTGGATGAGCGCAGCAACGCCTGGAAGCAGTCGACCCTGCAACTGGCGACTGTGCGGCGCCTCAAGCACAATCCGTACTTTGCCCGCATCGATTTTCAGGAAGGCGAGGAGAAGCCCGAGACCATTTACATCGGCCTGGGTTCTTTCACCAACGCCGCTGGCAAGTTTCTGATCTACGACTGGCGTGCCCCGATTTCTTCCATCTACTATGATGGCGGCCTGGGCAAGGTCACCTACCAAACCCCGGACGGGCCGCAAACCGTGGACGTGTCATTGAAACGTCAGTTCGTGATCGCAGACGGCCAGATCCAGACGATGTTTGACACCACGGAAACCATCGGCGATCAGATGCTGCTGGAGGTCCTGAACGAGAAGTCGGACACCCAGATGAAGAGCATCGTGACGACCATTCAGCGCGAGCAGAACCAGATCATCCGCGACACGACAGCGGATCTGCTGTTCGTGCAAGGCGCCGCTGGCTCGGGGAAAACCTCGGCTGTGTTGCAACGGGTGGCCTACCTGCTTTATCGCTACCGGGGTAACCTGTCCTCTAGCCAGGTCATCATGTTTTCACCCAACCAGCTGTTTTCCGACTATATCGGTAACGTGCTGCCAGAGCTCGGCGAGCAGAACATGGTGCAGTTCACGTTTTACCAGTACGTGACCCGGCGCGTGCCGAACATCACGGTGCAGGACCTGTTCTCCCAGTTTGAAGCCAAGCTGACGCCGAGCCAGAAGAAGATTCAAAGCCTCAAGGCCAGCCTCGCGTTTTTCCAGGCCACCAGTAAGTACACTTCTTCACTGGAAAAAGGCGGCATGCGCTTTCGCGACATCCGGTTCCGGGACAAGGTCTTCATTTCCCGTAAGCGGATCGAGGATATTTTCTATTCTTATAATGAGAATTACCACCTGGGCAATCGCCTGGATGCGACTAAAAATCGCCTGATCTCCATGCTTAATCGCAAGGTCAATAGCGAAATGAAGGCGGACTGGGTTCAGGAGACGGTGCAGAACCTGTCCCAGGAGCAGCTGCGCGACCTTCAGCAGGACGGCCCGCAGGAGTTTAAGGACAGCGATGCGGAGTACGGCTTTTTCGCCCGCAAAATCGTGATTCGCGCGTTCGGCGAGATCCAGCAGGCAATCGTGCGCAATCACTTCCTGAACGTGCGCGGCCAGTACGTGGCCTTTCTGCGCGAGCTGCCGCACGTTCTGGACCTTGGCCAGTTTGACCTGACCGAAGCCGAGTGGGCAGACGAGGTCGAGCATTTCGTCGCCGAGTTCAAGGCGCGCCGGCTGGCCATTGCTGACGCGACGCCTTACATCTACCTGTACGACTTGATCACTGGCCGCCACGGCGAGCGCGACATGCGCTATGTCTTCATCGACGAGATCCAGGACTACACGCCGTACCAGCTGGCATACCTGCAGCGCAGCTTCCCGAAAGCCAAGTTCACGCTGCTTGGCGATTTGAATCAGGCCATCTTCACCAAGGAGAACTCGCACTCGCTGATCGCCGACGTGTCCAAGCTTTTCGATCCGGAGAAAACACGGGTCGTGCAGTTGACCCGGTCGTACCGGTCGACGAAGCAAGTCACCGAGTTCACCAAGGCAATTTTGAAGTCAGGTCAGAAGATCGAGGCGTTCGACCGGCAGGGACCGCTGCCGGTGCTGTACGTGCGCCAGGATGAGGCGGCGCTGGTTGAGGCACTCCGCGGCCAGATCAAGATCGACAACGCCGCTCAGCAAACCACGGCCATCATCACCAAAACGCTGGAAGAGGCCGAAAAGCTCCACCAAACGCTGCTTGACCAAGGCGTGAAGACCACGCTGATTCGCTCTGAAAACCAGCGTCTGGCCGCCGGGGTCATCGTCGTGCCGTCATACCTGGCCAAGGGGCTGGAGTTTGACGCGGTCGTGCTCTGGCAGGCCAATTCGGCGATGTTCCATCACGAGGACGAACGCGAGCTGCTGTACACCATTGCCAGCCGTGCGATGCACCGCCTGACGATTTTTGCCAGCCCGGCCCTGTCGCCGCTGTTGGCCGATGTGCCAAGTGACCTCTACGAAACGAAGTGAGTCAGTAATGAAAATGTCTGAAACGTTATCGATCACGACCCACCGGATTTTTGAGGGGCAAATGAACGAGCACAACAGCCTGTTCGGCGGGCAAACGCTGGAATGGCTGGACGAAACCGCCAGCATCTCCGCGCACCGGTTTGCGCGGAGCCACATGGTCACGGGGTCGCTGGACCGGATGGTGTACGTGAACCCGGTGCAGATCGGCCACGCGCTGACTTATGAAAGCTTTGTTACCGGCTCTGGTCACCGCTCGATCGAAGTGTTCACCCGCATGGTGGGCGAGGACTTGGACACGGGCAAGCAGTATTTGGCAGCTTGGAGTCTGATGACCTTCGTCGTCGAAAAAGGCAGTCAGCTGCCCGCACTTGAGGCAGACACACCGCTGGGCCAACAGCTTTCAGCGGGGTATGCGGCCCGGACTGCAGCCAATAAGGCGGCGCGCGCAGCCATGCCTGAAATTCCAGTCGATTAATGTTTGGCGCAGTCCTTTACAGGCCGCCAACCAAGCACAAAAGAGCCGACTCGCGGAAATTTTCTTGAGTCGGCTCTTTTGACAATTTGTTCAGATCTTGTTTCAGTTTAGGTCTAAGCCGTGGGCGCCGCCGCTTTTGCCTTGCTCAACGCGTCGGCGACGGCGTCTTTAAGCGCGTGGCTGGTGACAGACGCGCCGCTGACGGCATCCACCTCAGGAGAGTTGGCGTCGATCATTTCTTTTGGCAGGGTCTTGATTGCCTTCAGCCCGACGTCGGCACTTTCGCTTTGCTTGAGCACCTCGACGTTTTCAATCTTGCCGTCTGCGTAAGTCACACGAACCACGATCTCGTTGCCCATGCCTTCGTCGCTGACGCCGATGTACTGATTCGCCCCCGTTGGATAGTCGGACGTTGGCGCCGAGGTCGCCGTTTCGGTTTGCTCGGAAGCGCCTGTGCTTGCGTCCGCTGTGTTGTCGGTTGGCGTTTCTTCAGAAGCACCACTGGTGGCATCAGGAGTGTTTTTCTCATTAATCGTGCCTTTTGGCAGGCCATGAACTGCGTTTTCTCCGGCAATCTTGCCCCAGATCAGGCATTCGGCCAGGTTGTTGCCGCCTTGGTACTGGTTGGCGTTGATGCCGCCGAGCTCACCGGCTGAGAATAGATGCGGGATCGGTTTGCCTTGCGGATTCAGGACCTCAGCGCGACTGTTGCGGCGCGGGCCGCCTTGCGTGTTGAGTACGACTTGGCGAAGCGGCAGTGCGTAGTACGGGCCGTCGGCGAAGGCCCGCATCGTGTCCACTGGCCGTTCGTAGGCGTAATCTTCACCGATTTCAATGAAGTGGTTAAAGTCGGCTTGCGCCTTGGCCAAGGCCTCGGGTTTAGCGTGAATCAGCTTGGCCAGGTCCTGCAGAGTGTCCGCCTTGACCGTTAGGGCGTCGAAGTTATCGACAGGTAATTTGGCATGATGGAAGTCTTCCCACTGCTGCTGGTCAAAGATCAAGTGCGGGTGATCATTGGCAATCGGTACTTGCCACATCCCGTGGTAGTAAATGTGGCCATGCCGGTTTTCCTCAGCTTCGTTGAAGTAGCGAGACCCGTCGTCACCGGCGACAAAGACACTGCCCTTGGCGGCCTCTGGCCAGTCGAGGATGAGGCGGCCGCGCGTACCCGCCGGCGTCGCGATAGTCAAGCCATGAAGCATGCCCAGAGATTCGTAGTTGGCCATGTGCCACATGTCGGCGCCGACCTCATAGCCCATCTTGATGCCGTCTCCTTTGTTGTACAGAGAGCCGACTGGTGACAGCCGTGACGCCTTCAGGTAATCTTGCACCATCTGCGGATTGTTTTCGAATCCACCGGTAGCCAGGATCACGCCGCCTTTGGCCTGAATGTTCAACAGAATGTGATCGTGCTCGATTTGAGCGCCTTGCACTGCCTTGGTTTCCGGGTCCTGAATCAGATGCTTGGCTGGTGAACTATACCAGACCGTGATCTTGTCGTTGCGGTCGAGCACTTCCTTGCGTAGTTTCTTCCACAGCGCAGCATCGAACAGGCCATGGTGAACGAGCAGAAAGTCATAGGCATTGACGCCAGGATATTCAGGAAATTCGTGGACCGCGCTGCGCAGGTCGAACTTGCTGTGATCCCAATCGGTGGCCACACTGACCGGCTCCGTGTTCAAGTAGTGCCGCAGGTAGTCGGGCATCTTCATCATGCCGTCGACGTATGTGTCGATCATGTCCTCATCCAGCTTCATCGGGGCAGTCAGTGCCTTGTAGTAGGCCTTGAGTTGGTCGAAGTCGCGGCCTGCGCCGATCAGCTGAGCGGAGTAGCGCGTATTGCCACCTTCATGCCCTTCTGGTGCGGAATCCACCAGCAGGACTTTGGCCCCGGCGTCCGCAGCAAACCGCGCGGCGGTGGCGCCGGCGCCACCGAAGCCCAAAACAACGACATCGTACGACTGATCCCATTGACGTTCCTGACTCATGTTATGATCTTCTTTCTTAACTCGATTGGATAATTGGACAAACTTCTCGTGCTGAGTGCAACCCGCATCGAAAAACTTGACCGTTGCCGGATTCTTCAACGAACCGGCGCCTCCATTGTAGCGCTTTCAAAATCTTCTGATCAAAATAAATGAACAGCGTGTCATTCATTTTTTGGCGTGTGCGATTGTAAGACTGCGCGTTAAGAAAGGTGGACTCTGCGGGCCGGGCTGTGCGTGTGATTAAATCCCACGTTTTGTCAGATTAGCTGACAAGAAGGCTTGAGCCGGTGCGGCTTATCGCTTACCATGCATAGGGACGATGTAAGTCAATTTGAATGGAGGGTGCCAAGGTGATCGTCAACATTGACTGGAACGCGCTGGGTTTTAATTACATAGAGTTGCCGTATCGTTATGAGGCCCATTACCGCAATGGGGCTTGGGACAAGGGCGGTTTAGTTCAAGGCAACGAGCTGACCCTGAATGTCGGCAGCCCGGCGCTGCATTACGGTCAGTCTGCGTTCGAAGGGATGAAGGCGTACCGCACGAAAAGCGGCACCATTCAGCTTTTCCGGCCGGATTTGAACGCGAAACGGCTCCACGACTCTGCAGAAAAGCTCCTGATGCCGCCGCTTTCGGCCGCGCAGTTTCTGGACGCGGCCATGCAGGTCGTTTCGGCCAATGCCGAGTACGTCCCACCTTATGGCACCGGGGCGACGCTGTACCTGCGGCCGCTGCTGCTTGGCGTCGGCCCAAACATCGGGGTGGCGCCGGCCAAGGAGTACCTGTTCACAATTTTTGCCATGCCAGTGGGGGCGTATTACAAAGGCGGTATGGTGCCGACCAAGTTCATGGTCGCCGATCACGCCGACCGTGCCGCCCATTACGGCACGGGCCAAAGCAAGGTCGGCGGCAACTACGCCGCTAGCTTGCAGGCCGGCAAGTATGCCCACGAGCACGGCTTCGGGGATGCGATTTACCTTGACCCGATTCAGCACCACTACATTGAAGAGGTCGGCAGCGCCAACTTCTTTGGCATCACCAAGGATGAAAAACGATTCCTGACACCCAAGTCGCCTTCGATTTTGCCGAGCATCACGCGGCGGTCGCTGCTCGCGCTGGCTCGCGACCGGTTCGGTCTAGACGCCGAGGAAACACAGATTCCCATTGACGGTTTGGATCAATTTGGCGAGGCTGGTGCGTGCGGCACGGCGGCCGTGATCACCCCAATCGCCAGCATCACTTACAACGGTGAGGTGCATCAGTTCGGCGACGGCGGTATCGGGCCAATGACCCAAAAGCTTTACAACGAGCTGACTGGTATCCAGTTTGGCGATGTCGAGGCCCCAGCAGGCTGGACAGTGCCAGTCCCGCTGGATTGAATTGTCCCATCATAAAAAAGACGCACACCCGCCCGCAGCGCAAAGGCTGCGAAAAGGTGTGCGTCTTTTTCATCGTTACTGGGCCTGGCGCAGCCGCTGGTCGGGGAAGACCTCGCAGTCGCTGGCTTGCCGCTCGACCATGTCGTGAAGCGCCTGCATCGCCGTTTCACACATCTTGCGCACCGCCGTTTCAGTGTAATACGCGATGTGCGGGGATAAAATGACATTGGGCATAGCCATCAAGGTCTGCCACTGCGGGTCGGTGAACTGGCCGGCTTCGGCCAAGGCAAGCAGGTCTTCGCTTTCGTGTTCGAAGGTGTCGATGCCCACGCCGCCTAGCTGACCGGTGCGCAGCGCAGCAATCACAGCCGTTGTATCAACTAAGTTTGGCCGGCCGGTGTTGATCAGCAGAGCGCCGGGCTTCATCTCGGCGATCGCCGCTTGGTCGATCAGATGCGTGTTTGTCGGCGTGCCAGGAATGTGGAGTGTGACAATGTCGCTTTGCCGCAGCAGGGTCGAAAGGGGCACTGGCTCAAAGTGCAGCTGAGGGTCAGCTTGGGGGTGTGCGTCATAAGCCAGCACCTTGGCGCCGATGCCATTGAGGCTGGTGATCAAGCTTCGCCCGATGCGCCCGGTGCCGATTACGCCCACGGTCGAGCAGCGCAGTTCGCGGCCGATGTGCGTCGTGGCCTGCTGGTAGTGGTCCTGATGCAGGTCGCGCTGCACCAATCCGGTTTGCCGCAGCAAGTACAGCATATCGGCCAGCGCAAATTCTGCAATGGCATTCGGTGAATGAGCAGGAACATTGGTGATGCGAATCCCGTAATGCTGGGCGGCGTCAAAGTCGACATTATCGGTGCCGGTGTTGCGCAGTGCCAAGGTCTTGATACCCAGTTTGCGCATGGCTTTGAACACGCCGGCTTCGTACGGGACCGTCTGAAAACAGCTGATGCCCGCGCTTCCTGCCGCTTTCGCCACCGTGTCAGGCGTCAGCAGCGCAGTGGTTTGCACCAAGTCATCACCGCGCTGTTGCGTCCATCGCTCGAGGTGCTGGCGCTCATCCGGCCGCACGCCGAAGACAGTAATTTTCATGAGAAATACTTCCTTCCGGGTTGGTATAGAAACCTCAGTTTAGCAGGGCCTGGCCAAAAAATGAAAGCGGCAACACTTGGCTTTAGACAATTCTTTGAAGTTTAGGCGGAGGCGGTCCGTTGATAATTGGCATACCCCAGAGAAAGGGGTACATTAGATAAAACTCTGTTCACGCCTAAGGAGGCAGTCTATGCCGAAAGAATGCTTGATCTGTCAACGAATCGCCGCCATCAAGCAACATGAAAATCGCTATTTCGTTCGCGAACTGGCAACCGGCTACGTGGTTTTGGCCGATAGTCAGTACTTTGAAGGCTACACCTTGTTCTTGGGCAAGCAGCATGTCACCGAGCTTCACCAGCTGGCGCCGCAGACCAAGATCGCATTTCTCGAGGAAATGAGTCTAGTGGCCGAGGCATGCGGCCAGGCGTTTCATGCCGACAAGATGAACATCGAGCTGCTGGGCAATGGGGATGCACATGTTCACTGGCATCTATTCCCACGGCATGCCGGGGACACGGCGAAAGCTGGTCCGGTGTGGTGGACGCCGCTGGAGACCATGTACGGCGATGACGTGGCGGCCGACCCGGTGCGGCTAGCACGCCTGAAAAACACCTTAAACCAGGCGCTGGATGCTGTGCTGCTCAAGCGTGCTGGCGAACTACGCGCAGTGCACGACTTCACCCTGAACGATCACGCCCGCGCCGGTCATACCAGGTCGCCGGCGACAGACTGAGGCTTTTTACCCAGGTTGGCCCACAAGCGGGGGCGAAAGCGCTAAACTAGAGAGTAAATCAGCATCAAGGAGTCGTTATGGAATCAGAAATGAATTACTACAAGTTCAGCCGCACGGAATGGGCGAACTTTCACGCGCATAATTTTGCCTCGGTCACCGATGATGAGCTGACGCAGCTGCGCTCGCTGAACGATGTCATCAGCATGGACGATGTGAAGACGATTTACTCGCCTTTGCGTCACCTGATCCACATCCGCTACAAGGACTACCAAGACGACGAGCGCACGCTGGCCCAGTTTTTGAGCCTGCCTTACCACAGCCATCCGTTCATCATCGGCATCTGCGGCTCAGTGGCGGTGGGTAAAAGCACGACGGCCCGCTTACTTCAGCTGTTGCTGTCGCGGGCATATCCCGACCGCCGGATCCAGATGATCACCACCGACGGCTTTTTGTACTCGAACGCCGAGCTGGAAAAACGAGGCATTTTGGCGCGCAAGGGGTTCCCGGAAAGCTACGACATGAACCTGTTGATTCATTTTCTCAACAATGTCAAAAACAATACCGGGGTCGTGCGAGCGCCGAAGTACAGTCACCAGATCTACGACATTGTGCCCGGCGAGCAGGAGGTCATCGACCATCCAGACATTCTGATTGTCGAAGGCATCAACGTGCTGCAGCTGCCGAGTCAGCAGCCGATTTACATTAGCGACTATTTCGACTTCTCCATTTACGTCGACGCCGACCCTAAGAACATCGAGCAGTGGTACCTGGAGCGGTTCGGCATGCTGCTGGACACTGCGTTCACCGATCCGACCAACTATTACTACCAGTACGCGATTGGCAATCGGGACGATGCGTTCAAAATGGCTAAGCAGGTCTGGCGCGACGTCAACCTCAAGAACCTTAAGGAGTACATTCTGCCGACCAAGAACCGCGCGGACGTCATTTTGCACAAAACTGCCAATCATTTGATCGATGAGGTCGCGCTGCGCAAGTTCAACTAATGAGGCTTTTCTCATTGAAAATTGACCGGCGCCAAAATTTTCCGTATAGTAGTAACAATTCAAAACAAGGGAGTGTGGGCACACTTGGCAAACCAGGGCCAGGACTACGACAAGATCATCGTCCTCGATTATGGGAGTCAGTACAATCAGCTGATCACGCGGCGCATCCGCGAATTTGGCGTCTATTCTGAACTCAAGCCGCATACTATCACCGCGGCGGAAGTCCGCAAGATCGCGCCAAAAGGCATTATTTTCTCCGGTGGGCCGAATTCGGTGTACGATGACGGCGCGCTGGGTGTGGACAACGAGATTTTTGAACTCGGCATTCCGATTCTCGGTGTCTGCTACGGCATGCAGCTGATGGCCCAGCGCCTCGGCGGCGACGTGGAGCCAGCCGACAACCGTGAGTACGGCAAGGTCGACATCACGGTGACGGACAAAACCGCCAAGCTATTCCAAGATCTTCCGGAAACGCAGACTGTGTGGATGAGCCATGGCGACCTCGTGCAAAAGGCGCCAGCCGGCTTCCGCGTAACCGCGACCTCGCACAACTGCCCGATTTCCGCGATGGACGACGATGAGCGTAAGTTTTACGGCATCCAGTTCCACGCCGAAGTGCAAAATACCAAGTACGGGCATGAGATCCTGCACCATTTTGCCTTTGACGTTTGCGGTGCCCAGGCCAACTGGAACATGGGCGACTTCATTGACGACCAGATTGACGCGATTCGCGCCGAAGTTGGCGACAAGCAAGTCCTGCTCGGCCTTTCCGGTGGGGTGGACAGCTCAGTGGTGGCCGCCTTGCTGCACAAAGCCATCGGCGAGCAGCTGACCTGCATCTTTGTGGATCACGGCCTGCTGCGCAAGAACGAGGCCGACCAGGTCATGGAAAGTCTCAACGGTCGCCTCGGCGTGAAAATCATCAAGGTCAACGCCGCAGACCGCTTCTTGGGCGACCTGAAAGGTGTTACTGATCCCGAGCAAAAGCGCAAGATCATCGGCCGCGACTTCATCGAAGTCTTCAACGATGAAGCGCGCAAGTTGCATGGCATCGAGTACTTGGCTCAGGGCACGCTGTACACTGACGTGGTCGAATCTGGCACTGACACCGCGCAGACCATCAAGTCACACCACAACGTTGGCGGCCTGCCTAAGGACTTGAAGTTCAAACTGATTGAACCGCTGAACAAGCTGTTCAAGGACGAAGCTCGCGAGCTCGGCGAACGCCTTGGCCTGCCGCATGACTTGGTATGGCGTCAGCCGTTTCCAGGCCCTGGCCTTGGGATTCGCGTTCTTGGCGAAGTCACCAAGGATAAGCTGGAAATCGTCCGCGAGTCTGACTGGGTCCTGCGCGATGAAATCGCCAAAGCCGGCTTACAAGAAAAAATCTGGCAGTACTTCACCGTGCTGCCGGGCTTCCGTTCGGTCGGTGTGATGGGGGATGGCCGCACGTACGATTACACCATCGCCATTCGCGCCATCACTTCGATTGATGGCATGACCGCCGACTTTGCCCGCATCGACTGGGATGTGCTTCAGAAGATCTCAGCTCGCATCGTCAACGAAGTCGCGCACGTCAACCGCGTTGTCTACGACATCACCTCGAAGCCGCCGGCAACTGTCGAGTGGGAATAAAAGGTACATGTAAATTGAACCCGGAATGTTGATTTAACGGCGTTTTCGGGAGATGCAAAGGATATGATTGGCGGGGGAATTGTTACGTTCCCCGCCAAAATCCCCGCCAAGTTTGGGCCGATTGAGGGCTGAGTTGGCGGGGATTTTTTTGTTTAACTCAAATCTACGAAAAAAGCGATACATGTGTCTATCTGGAGGCAGTCTATTTTCTACCGTTAGTCAAGAGAAAGCTGATTTAATCGGCTTTCTCTTTTCTTTGCACTTTGTTTTTGAACTTGGCACTTCACTTGAACCGGTTGTACAGCTGTCTGGGTGTACACCAAATTAGACCTCACAGATATTAGTTTTGCGAGGTGGTACAATCGAACTAAGCGAGTGATGATTTACTGTTCGGGCATGAACGTTGTTGAATCATATGGCTCGTTGTTTAGTATCAGGTGGCGCATGAGCCGGTTGAACTGACTCATTGCGGCGATGGCAATCTTCTTAGTCCCATGGGACTGGGTAGATTGCTTTTTTCGTTTGTAGTTTGTGCTGATTCGTGTTGGACGATATTTCGAGGCGCTGATAATGTTCAAAATTGCCTTGTACAGAATCTTCCTGGCATAGGCGTTGCCACGCTTTCGGATGTGCATCGCCGCCTCGTACTGTCCTGATTCATAACGAATCAAGTCGATTCCAATATAGGCATTGATCGCATTGGCACTGTGGAATCGGCGAATATCACCGAGCTCTGCGATCAGACATAATGCTGTCTTAATGCCGATACCTGGAATTGAGGTTAGGAGCTGCACTTCGCTTAGATTTTTGCCCACCAAGGCCATTTCCTCGATCGTCTCAGCCTTTAACCGGTCGATGCGTTCAACCTCCATGCCCAAGGAGACAACGCCTCTGACGGCATGTGATTGCGGCTCGGTTGCCGGTGCTGAACTCTGAGCGAGTTCTAGTAACCGATCGGCTAACTTCATGGCCCGCTTGATTCCCATCCTTTTTGGCGTCTCGGCTAAGATGATTTCCGCTAGTTCATTCACTTCATGAGCCAGTACTAACATTGGGTGCGGAAAACGTTGAACGATGTGCCAATAGAGGGCACCATCGGTGGAACTCATGAAATGTTCAACCTCTGGAAAGGTTAGCTGGAGGGCCCTGTGCAAACGATTCTTGTTGGTCACAATATCCTCGTTGTGCTGCTGATACGTCCGCTCCAAGTCACGCAGTTCTGTGTACACTGGCTTCTCTTGATAGGTCGGCTTGAAGTGGTTATTGATCATCGCTCTAGCCAACCCAATCGCGTCCAGCGCATCAGTCTTGGTGTGTCTGAACTCCTCCATTGCCTTCTTTGCGGCGAGTGGATTGAGCTCCGTATATTCCCAGCCGTCCCGCTGAAGGAAGGCGCGTAAGCGACGAGAGTACATTGCGGTCGCCTCGTAAATGATCAGGGGTGCACTGAAGCTATTGAGTTCATCGCCTAATCGGTTAAACCCTGGATGGTCTAACGTGATCTTAAACTGTTTGATGACCACGTTATCAACGAGTACCGCCACGTTCGCGGTCGCCTTGCTGACATCAATACCAAATACACATTCCATACAAACACCACCTTTTGAAGTTGTTTCACCGATTCACTCATCCCAATTTTCAATACACGGCGTCTTGCGCCAACAGACTGCGAACGAGTTTCTTGGTGGATCAAGCGAAGTTGCCAGTTTTTGTTACGGCGTCAATGCGCCAAAAAGGCCCACGGCATGTCAACTTCGACCCCACTTTACCAAAAAGAAAAGTGGTGAACCACGATTCCGTCGAATCATGATTCACCACTAATGTTAGTCTGTTTTTGTGCAGTCTATGTTGGGCAGTTCATTGAGTTCCTAATTTATAATGGATATACTTGGACAAGGGACTACACGACCGACGATGTCTATCGTCAAAATAGCACCATAATAGAGGAGCTTACTGATGAACGAAGCGGGGAAAAAAGAATTCGTAAATTGCAAGAACAAGTTAGCCAGTCGTTGAGGACAATCCCAGAACAGGCCGTTATCAAATAGAAGTTGTGGCGCTAGAGAGACTACTGGGCCATGCGGCGAACGCGCCGAGCTTCGGCCTCAAAGTTTTGCTGGGGTGTGCAGTAGCCCTGTTGTTTGCGAGGCAACTGATTCAAGCGGTCTTGCGTGGCCTGCACTTGACTAGGGCTAATGTCATCTAGGGACATGCCCTTAGGGAAGTCCTGGCGGATCATCCGGTTATGTGCCTCGTTGGTG